>JAAGZM010000312.1 GCA_024206355.1 Gammaproteobacteria bacterium
AGAACATGTTTAAAAATTGATTGATAACAAAAATAGGAACCAGATAAATGTAAATTCATTAGATTCATAAAATTGTATTCTACCAAAAATATAAGATTATGAAAACATCATTTGAATTATTATCTGATTCCCAATGGGAATTTATAAAAGAATATCTTCCTATCCAACGTAAACGCAAATATTGTTTAAGAGATATTATAAATGCAATTTTGAGTATCTTGAGAACAGGAACACAATGGCGTAATTTAGATTCTAAATATCCCCGATGGGAAAGCGTCTATTACTATTTTCGCATTTGGCGCAAAGACGGAACATTAGAGCGCTTAAATTCATCTCTTAATCAACGAGAACGAAAGTCACAGGGTAAGGAGGCAACTCCTAGTTTAGTTTGTATTGATTCACAGTCCATTAAAGCTGCGCCATTTATTTCCCAAGAAAAAGGGATTGATGGTAACAAAAAAATCAATGGGCGTAAAAGACATATCCTTGTTGATACACTCGGTCTAGTTTGGGCTGTTGTCGTTCACGCTGCTGATAGGCATGATGGAACGATGGCTCATTTACTAGTTGAGCATCTAGCAGGATATTTACCAAGAATGAAGAAAATACTAGTTGACCAAGCCTATAAAAAGGTTTTCCTCAAATGGGTGGAAGAGCATATTATAGGGTTAGATGTTGAGCTTTCTTCTAAGCCTCCTAGTTCTAAAGGATTTGTTCCTGTAAAATGGCGTTGGGTCAATGAACGTTCTTTTGCATGGCTTAATTTCTTCCGAAGACATTCCAAAGACTATGAAAAAACGACGGATAGTTCGGAAGCTTGGATTCTTTGGGCTAATTGCCAAATTTTATTAAACCGTTTTTAAACTTTACTTGCTTTAATTTTTAAACATGTTCTAAG
>JAAGZM010000313.1 GCA_024206355.1 Gammaproteobacteria bacterium
ATACTAATTTTAAGTGGTGACATTCACAAAGCAGAAATATCAAAACTCCTGTATAAAGAAACTAACTTTATAGAAATGACTAGCAGTGGGTTAACTCCACCAACATATCCTGCATCAAACAATATGCATCGAATAGGCAATACACTAGAAGAAATCAATTATGGGATGCTTAATATTACTGATGGTGATAAGTTAGAAATTAAAGCTTCTATTTATGATAGTAACGGTTTAGAAAGATTAACGGTGGAAATAAAGGAATAATCAATGATACAAAGACTAGCTTATATAATTGCTATTTTCTATTGTGTAAACCTATTTGCATTAGGTCAAACAGCGCATAGAGCAACGGGGGCAATTGCTGAAAATTATTTAACAAAAGAAACAAAGGTAGCTATTAAAGAACTCATTGGAATTTACTCACTAGCAGAAATATCTACTTACGTTGATGAAATGCGTGCCCTTAAGGAAAATGAGTTTTGGTCCAAAACATCACAACCTTATCACTATGTTACTGTCCCAACGGGCAAAACATATGCTGAAGTAGGAGCTCCAGAGCAAGGTGATGGCGTATTTGCTCTTAACAAATATTCAGAAGTTATTGGTAACCCTTCCTCTTCAAAAGAAGAAAAAATTCTTGCACTAAAATTTATTGTTCATATTATTGGAGATCTTCATCAACCGCTGCATGTCGGTACTGGGCTTGATCGCGGTGGCAATGATGTAAAAGTGAATTTTTTTAATCAAAGTTACAACTTACATAGCGTTTGGGATACTGTCATGATAAAGCAAACAAACCTCAGCTATACTGAGTTGACCGAGTGGTTAAATAAGCACATCACTGAAGATGATATCACTAGCTGGAGTAGTACTGATCCGCTCGTTTGGGTTAAAGAAAGTTACGATATTCGTGAAACGATATATCCTAAAAATACTAACCTCAGCTATGAATATCTACACCATAACCTACCGACAATAAAGGTACGTATTCAACAAGCAGGTGTTAGGATTGCTGTTTATTTAAATGCGCTTTTTGGTAGTAAGAAATAACTAGGAATTTAAAGAATGAATCAGCTATTGATATCGATATTATTATTGTTAAGTTCAACTATTCTAATAGCAGACTCAAAAATCATTGAAAATGTAAATGATTTGAATCGCTTTTATAATGCTATTGTAAAAGATAATCCTAGCAAAGAATCAACACTAATAATATTCGATATTGATGATACCTTATTAGAGAATAATAACTTTGTAGGTAGTGGCAAATGGTACCACTGGCAACGAGGTAGAGAATCCTTTGATAGTAAAGGCAACCTCGTTTCCATTGATGACAAAGATAAGTTCATGTGTATGTTTGGCACCTTAGGCACCCTCTTTGAACTTGCCACAACAAAGCTGTCACAAGATGACGCGGCTCAAATTGTTAATCAATTGAAATCCTATGACTCAATGATATTAACAGCCCGTACCTATGGATTTAGAAGCGCAACTGAACGCGAACTGCGTAATCATGGAATAGACTTGAAAGACAAGCACTTAATGGCTGAAGGTACTGGCTTAGAATTTATTCTCGATGAAAATGCACCCACTGCAAAAATAACTTATAAAAATGGCATTGTCATGTCTTCTGGGCGAAACAAAGGCTTAGTACTAAGAGCGATATTGTCAAAAGTGAATAAACGTTATAAGTATATCTATTTTATCGATGATAGTAGAAGTAATGTCGAATTCATGGCTAACGAATGGTCAGATGATCCAACAGAAGTAAATATTTTTCATTACACAAAAGTAGATAAAACGATTAGCAAAGAAGAGGTTAAACAATCAATTGCTGCAAAAAAATTATTTGAAGAATTCTTAAAGGTAAGCTACCCAGATCGATTACTTGCTTTCCAAAAAAACCAGTGTAATTAGTCCATTAGCTTGGATAAAAAGCTTTTACCTTCTGTTGGATCATAACACTTATAATAATCAGCAAAGGTTGAACCTACATCCATAAATCCTTTGCGAATACCAATATCATTACCTCGATTAGAACCCGACAAATAAGCTAAAAGAGGTACATGCTCACGCGAATGGTCTGTTCCTGGCATTGTTGGATCATTACCATGATCGGCTGTCATCATTAACAAGTCACCTTTCTTCATACTATTAAGAAAAGGTCCGAGCCAGCGATCAAATTCTTCTAAACCTATTGCCATTCCGTCAGGATCATTACGATGTCCCCAGAGCATATCGAAATCAACTAAATTTAGAAGTATCAGCCGATCAACATCTGAGCCAGAGTTAAGCTCAGCATTATACAATGATTTTAACTTATCCATACCTTCAGAATTATTGAGAGATTTATATGAATGTTCAATACCAACACCTTTATATAAATCATAAATTTTTCCGATAGAGCTTATCTCAATTTTATTTTTTTGTAATATTGGCAGTAACATATTTTTAGGTGGATCTATGGAGTAATCACGTCGGTAGGCTGTCCTTTTGTAATTACCAGATATACCGGTAAATGGACGTGCTATTACACGACCAACACCATGTGGTGGTTTAAGTAACTTTCGAGCAATTTCACACACACGGTATAATTCATCATTACTGCAAACTTCATTGTGAGCGGCAATTTGAAAAACACTATCGCCAGAGGTATATACGATTAATTTTTTAGTCGCTAAGTGTTCGTCACCTAACTCTTCAATTATAGCCGTACCACTCGCAGTTTTATTGCCCAGTGCGCCATAGCCAGTTAAGTTAGTAAACTCTGCTACTAATTCATCGGGAAATCCATTCGGATAAGTTGGAAATGCAACCTTAGTGACAACCCCCATCAGTTCCCAATGTCCTGTGGTCGAATCTTTACCTGCACTAACCTCTTCTAATCGACCATACGAAGCTTTAGGCGAAGTCACCGGAGGAACGTTTTGTATTGTCGTCAGGTTACCAAGCCCTAAAGAGGCTAAATTAGGAATATTAAGATTACCTACATGAGCGGACATATTGCCGAGCGTATCGCATCCAGCATCACCATAGCTTTCTGCATCCGGCGCTCCACCCACCCCAAGCCCGTCAAGAATTATTAATATTGCTGTAGACATCAGCTCAAACCGACACTCTTTAAAATGAGGTGAACGACTTGTTCTGTTTTTTGCTGAAATTCATCATCATTGTAATGTTTTCCATGATTTAAAATAGCAATTTGACGTTCAAAATCAGCATAGTGTTGCGTCATAGACCAGATCATATAAAAGAGTACATAAGGATCAACAGCTTCTATTTTTCCACCAGCAATCCAATCATTGATAACCTTTACCCTATTTTCTAGCCATTCTTTTAAGGTCGTTTCCAAAAACTTACTCACAGACACAGCTCCCTGAATAACCTCATTAGCCCATACTTTTGATGCATCTGCACGAATTCTTGAGAAGTTCATTTTTGCTTCAATATATCTGGTTAAGGCAATTTTAGGCTCGTCATATTTATCGAAAGTTTGTGCAGCAACCATCCACTCTTCTAATATCCCTTCAAGGACTTCACGATACAAAATGGTTTTTGTATTAAAGTAATAGTGCAAATTAGCTTTCGGCAAACCTGCTTGCTTTGCAATTTTTTCAGTAGTAGCACCTTTAAATCCATAATTGGCGAAAACATTCTCTGCTGCCTGGATAATCTTCTTGCGATTTACTTCACGTGTAATTTCTTTTTTGTCTTTCATTCAGACCTCAACAAAATAATTCCATACTAATAACAAATAATATTTAAACAGCATCCTAGAAACCTAGGATTTAACATCTGCTGCAAAATACTCTAATTCAACATCTTTATTACATGCTAATAATAAGGTTGTTGTTATACTTTTTTGACTCACCATTGTTGGACTTTCAACTAAGACAAGCCGCGCAATATCATCATAGTCAAACTCAGGCATGCTTAATATCATTTTTGATAATGCCGATGAATAAGGCGATAGACTCGGATTGTGTGCTGCATTTTCTGCATACTGTCCGCAAAATATTTCACCAGTTTTCATTTCCAACGCACATCCAGCATAATTTGATGAGTAAGGGGCATAAGAACGATTTGCAGCTAATAATGCTTGCAGGACAAGGTATGAATCACTCTGACGGGTTAATTCTAACTGATGGCCTTCCTCTGTTGCTTCCATCATCAATTGCTCACAACCTAAATCAAGAGGACCAAAGGCTGCAGGCAATAATTTTGATAAATCAATTGTAGCTACATTATCTTCTGGATTTTCACCAGGCAAAAATATTTCAGATGCTGAATCTGCTGGCAGAATTATTTGTAAGTCATTATTACCAGCAACTTCTTTTAAAAATTGTCGGCAATGGCCACACGGCGCTCCTGAAACGGCTATGGATCTAATACCTTTTTGACCATCTAACCAAGCATTTGAAACAGCAGCTTGCTCAGCATGGAGACTATTATAAAGGGAGGAAAATTCAAGATTCGCCCCAAAGTATAAATCGGATATTCCATTTCCCTTGGTATCAATGCCTTGTGCAACAGCACCCACTTTATAAGAAGAAAGTTCAGATTTAGAATATGAAGCTGCTAAAGGTAATAATTTAACCATCAAGTTTTCTATACTGATAGAAAGTAACTGACAGATATGCTCACATTTTTCAGCTCTTAAAACGCCACCATTATCTATTAAGCTTGATAAATCTGACCTAACTTCATTAGGGAAATTGTTAATTAGACTTTTCATATTGTTCTATGAACCCAAGCAAAATAATTATGTAACAACTCTTGTAACAACTATGCAACTATGAAAAAACTTGCCAATGCTGCACTCATTAGATTAGCAAGGGTTGCTGCAGTCACAGCCTTTATTCCCAAGCTAGCAATTTCTGCTCGTCTACTTGGAACTAAGCTACCAAGACCTCCTAACAAAATCGCAATCGACGATAAATTAGCAAAACCACAAAGTGCAAAAGTAACAACCGCCTGTGTGTGTGGTTGTAAAGTCTCTTTTATTGTCACAAAATCTGCATAGGCTACAAATTCATTCAATATTAATTTTTGCCCAATCAGACCACCAACCGTTGAAGTTTCTGACCAAGGAATTCCTAATAGATAAGCAACAGGCGAAAATATAAACCCTAAAATTTGCTGTAAGGTAATGTCAGGATAATCAAAAATTGAACCAATACCCCCAAGGCCACCATTTAGTAAAGCAATCAAGGCAATAAACGCAATTAACATAGCACCAATATTAACAGCCAAGCGCATTCCACTTACAGCACCAGCTGCAGCTGCATCGATTACATTTGCATATCCTTCATCTTCACCGATATCAGCATGTTCGGTATCTAGCTTTGGGGTATCTGTTTCCGGCATCATTAATTTAGCCATCAATAAACCACCAGGTGCAGCCATAAAACTAGATGCGATTAGGTATTTTAATTCAACTCCCATGTTGGCATATCCAACTAGCAACGAACCTGCTATTGATGCCATTCCGCCAACCATTACAGCAAATAGTTCAGACTTGGTTAAACCAAGAATATAGGGTTTAATCACTAAAGGTGCTTCTGTCTGGCTAACAAAAATATTGGCAGTTGCTGAAAGTGATTCAGCATGACCAGTCAACATTATTCGCTTAAGACCTCCACCGATGACTCGAATAATGATTTGCATGATCCCTAGATAGTAGAGAACAGACATCAGAGCAGAAAAGAAAACAATAACCGGGAGTACATTAAAAGCAAAGATAAAACCTAGCTTCATCTTACCTAAATCACCGAACAAAAACTCGATACCATAATTCGCATAACTGATAACTGATTGAACGCTACTCGAAATAGAATCGAGAGCAGATTGTCCAGCAGGAACATAAAGAACAAGTGCAGCAAATGCTGCTTGTAAAACAAAAGCAAAACCAACTGTACGAAGTTTAATTGCTTTACGATTCGAAGAAAGTAAAACTGCGACAGCTAAAATAGCCATCATGCCAAGTAGACTCATAAAATTACCAACTAAAAGTTAATGTTATTGATGCAATTATTTGGTGCCAAAAATCTTATCGCCTGCATCACCAAGGCCCGGAATAATATAACCAATTTCATTAAGATGATCATCAATACTCGCAGTAAAGACATCTACATCTGGATGGTTGTCTTCTATTCTTTTTATTCCTTCTGGAGCAGCAACGAGAACAAGAGCTCTTATATCTTTGCAGCCTGCTTTTTTCAACATATCGATGCTCGCATCCATCGTTCCTCCAGTTGCCAACATAGGGTCAATAATCAACGCCATCCGACTTTCAATATTGTTAGCAAGCTTTTCAAAATAAGTGACAGGCTCTAGCGTTTGTTCATCTCGATACAGACCCACAACACTAATCTTCGCACTCGGCATAAGTTGCAGAACACCATCAAGCATTCCAATACCTGCTCTTAAAATAGGTACAACCGTAGCTTTTTTGCCTTTGATTTGCTGACCGGTAATAGGACCTTGCCAACCTTCTAACCTGAAGTCTTCTAAAATCAAATCTTTTGTTGCTTCGTAAGTTAATAGGCTCCCTACTTCAGCAGAAAGCTGACGAAAATTGCTGGTACTTGTACCATGCTTACGCATCAAACTTAATTTATGTTGAATAAGAGGATGTAATATTTCAAATACTGCCATAATGATTCTCTGTCAATGTTAATTCTAGGTAGTGCTCAGTAAGCCTTTAATCGCCGTATGGAATCCAAATATTTTTTACTTCGCATGCTTCACGAAGAACCTGTTTTTCATTGCCTTGTTCGAACCAGTTTCGAGCTTTACCATAGTTCACCCACGTTCGTTTTAGATTTGTTGCAGAGGCTAATTCAACCATCTTACACCCATCATAACTACCATGATACCAAATACTTTCTACCTGATAATGTTCAGCTAAAACTTTTACTAAACTGTCCCGATCACCAGTAATAATATTAACGACTCCAGCTGGAATATCAGAAGTTTCTAGTACCTGATAGAAGTCTGTTGCTATTAAAGGTGTATCTTCAGATGGTATAATGACAACGCGATTTCCCATAGCTATTGCTGGTGCAAGCAAGGAAATAAATGACAATAGCGGACTAACATTCGGACAACCAATACCAATGATACCAATAGGCTCATTCATTGCTAAAGCAACGCCTTTCAGTGGTGGCTGGTGAACAGCTCCATCATACTTATCAGCCCAAGCCGCATAAGTAAATAATCGTTGGATCGACAATTCAAATTCTTGATCAGCTTCAGCAAAAGAAACACCGGATATTGCAGATAATCGTTTGCAAAATTCATCTTTTCGATAACTTAGATTTTCTGCTAGATAATAAAGTATTTGTGCACGATGGTGTCCATTGGTGTTACTCCATGCTGAGGCTTTAAAGGCAGCTTCAACAGCATTCCTGATATCCTTACGAGTACCTTCAGCAACGCGACCACACACAGTTCCATCGGCTAGTTTGACCGTTACTGTATTACCATTATCGGGGCGTACCTGTTTACCATTGATGTAATGTTTAGCGGTACGATCAATGCTAGGCAGTAATGATTGTTCACATTGATGTAATTCAGATCCTTGAGAATCTTTTATAGGAGGAGTAGCAGCATCATTTACAATAGGCGTTAAATATTCATACATGCCTTCTGCGCCACCTTCTCGTCCCATACCTGACTCACGATAACCACCAAAACCACAGGCAGCATCAAATTGATTAGTTGTATTAATCCAAATCACGCCTGCTTTAATTTGTGGAGCTAGATCTAGAGCACGGTTAATATTCTCTGACCAAACACTGGCAGCTAAACCATATTTCGTATTATTCGCAAGTTGAATTGCTTCACCCTGATCACGGAAACTCATGACACTTAAAACTGGGCCAAATATTTCAACATTGGCGGCAACATTGCTGGTTTCTACATCACACAACAATGTTGGTTGATGGAAATATCCTAAGTCTGGGTAACTTAGATTGGGCTGCCAAAGTGTTGCGCCTTCATCAACACTTTGCTTGACAATTGACTCAATGCGAGCCCGTTGTGATGGATCGATAATCGCACCGATATCAGTATTTTTATCGAGTGGATCACCGATTATTAGCTTAGCCATTCTTTGCTTTATCTTTTCAATGAAAGATTCTGCAATTCCTTCCTGCACAAGTAGTCGAGAACCTGCACAACAAACTTGGCCTTGGTTAAACCAAATGGCATCAACAACACCTTCTACTGCACTATCTAGATCAGCATCATCAAAAACAATAAATGGTGATTTACCGCCCAGCTCAAGTGTTAATTTTTTACCAGATCCAGCTGTTTTCTCACGGATCATACGACCAACTTTTGTCGAGCCAGTAAAGGCAATTTTATTGATCTCTGGATGATTGACTAACATCTCACCCACACGACCATCACCAGTAACCACGTTCACTACACCTTTTGGCAAACCTGCTTCTTCAAATATTTCAGCTAGCATTAACGCTGACAAGCTAGTGTACTCAGCAGGTTTAATGATCACACAGTTTCCTGCAGCAAGTGCGGGAGCAATTTTCCAAGCAGCCATTAACAAAGGAAAATTCCAAGGAATAATTTGTCCAATAACGCCAACTGGCTTATAGCCTTGGTATTCAGAATCAACTAATTGAGCCCATCCTGCATGATGATAAAAGTGCCGAATAACTATAGGGATATCAACATCACGCGATTCTCTGATTGGCTTACCATTATCCATAGATTCCAAAACAGCTAACTGTCTTGAGCGCTTTTGTATTAATCGAGCAATTGCATACAAATAGCGAGCACGACCGTGTCCACCTAATGCTTGCCATTTTGGTTGTGCTTTGTGAGCTGATGCAATTGCAAGTTCGACATCGTCACTATCTGCTTGGGTAACTTTACCTAATAAAGTTTCATTGGCAGGATTAATACTGTCAAAGAAATCCGCAGTTTTTGATTGTTGCCACTGACCGTTTATAAATAAGTTAAATCCGTCTTGATTTTGCTCTAACCAAGATCCAACAGAATCATTACTTTCAGGTGCTGGTCCATAATTCATATTTTTGTATATCTCTACTATGTTGTTCATCCTAGAATCCTCAGTTGGACGCGTTTGAGTGTGTGTTTTTTAGGCTTAGTGGCGCCGACTAAAAAGCCGTTCATAGTCATTCTATGTAAGGCTTTTGCCGTCAAGTCAATAAGTCTAAAAAACGTGCAATCAAATG
>JAAGZM010000314.1 GCA_024206355.1 Gammaproteobacteria bacterium
ATTTGATTGCACGTTTTTTAGACTTATTGACTTGACGGCAAAAGCCTTACATAGAATGACTATGAACGGCTTTTTAGTCGGCGCCACTAAGCCTAAAAAACACACACTCAAACGCGTCCAACTGAGGATTCTAGGTTAAATCAAACTAAAAATCTAAGTTTTAGCGGTTTCACCATCAGGTAAATCGACTTCTTCGAATTCAAGCCCTGCTTCTGGATCTTCAAAGACATCCATATTAAAGTCACCTTCACCTTTTGCGATAATACAGCTTACCGTTGCGTCACCAGTTACATTGACTGAGGTTCGGATCATATCAAGGATTCTGTCTACACCAATAATCAATGCAATTCCTTGAACGGGGAGACCAACTTGAGTTAGTACCATAGTTAAGGTGATAAGACCTACACCAGGAACTGCAGCAGTACCAATGGATGCAAGTACAGCGGTTAAAATGATGGTTAAATACTGTATGAAAGACAAATCAATTTGATAGACCTGAGCAATAAAGACAGTTGCAACACCTTGCATGATTGCTGTCCCATCCATATTGATGGTTGCTCCCAGTGGAACAGTGAATGAGGCAATTGAGTTCTTTACACCAAGTCGTTTAGTAACTGTTTCCATGCTAACTGGAATTGTTGCACCACTGCTGGCTGTACTAAATGCAAATAGCTGTACTGCGCGCATTTTCTTAAGGAATTTAATAGGATCTAATTTTGCCATGAATTTTAGTAGTAATGGATACGTTAATGCGCCGTGAATGAGCAGTACGGCTATCACTAAAAAGAAGTATTTTGCTAACGGAAGTATGGAATCAATGCCTAAGGTTGCCATTAATTTCGCAATAAGCGCGAATACACCGTAAGGAGCAATTGCCATAATGATTGTTACCATTTTCATGATAACTTCATTTAAGTTTTGAAAAAACTCTGTGACAGTTCTTCCTTTTTCACCGGCTTGAGTCAGTGCAAATCCAAAGAGCACTGCAAAGACAATAATTTGTAGCATCTTGCCTTCAGCCATAGCGCTAATTGGATTTTTGGGAACTAAGTTAATAATGGTATTGATCAGAGGAGGTGCTTCTTTAGCTGCGAACTCTGTGGCTGGAAAATTAGCTCCGACACCCGGGCCAACAATGTAAGCGGCAAATAGAGCAAGTGCTACGGCTATGGCTGTAGTCAGTAAGTATAAGCCAACGGTTTTCAAGCCCATCCGGCCTAGTTTGCTACTATCTTCTAAAGAACTTACGCCACAAATCAGGGAAACAAGTACCAGTGGAACAACAAGCATTTGCAGACTAGCTATAAATATTTTACCAACTACGTGGAATAGTCCACCTGTTATATAAGTTTGAACCCACTGCACATCTGGTGCTAATTGATTAATAATTAAACCAATGAAAGCACCAAGCCCCATTCCCACTAAAATACGAGCACTTAGGCTTATTTTTTTATTTGATTCAGCGGCTTCTGACATATGAAATTTCCTATTATTGTTATAATTTTTCAATACCATGCCCCATAGTGGGATACAAGGTCAAGTGTTCAAGCTATTTGAAATGGGTATACGCTACCCAAATTGAGTATTCCTGTGAGTTCATCTAAAGCAGTCCTGCTTTCCAAGAGTAGTTGGTGATCAGCCAAATCTTCTGCTGTCATAGAGTCACGATAATGTTTAGAAACCCATTGGGTGAGTTGTAAGTAAAGATCATTATTCATAAATACAGCGGGATTTGATGCCGCTCTCTCTTGCTCTGTTAATACGATTCGTTGTCGTAAACATGCAGGACCACCACCATTACGCATACTTTGTTGTACTTCGAAAGTTTTAACATCCTTGATAGGATTATCCGCGGCTATTAATTGATACAGGTATTCGCTGACATGCCGATTCTCCTGACACTCACCTGGAGCAATAAGCATCATTCCACCCTCTGGTCGATTAACCAGTTGGCTATTAAAGAGATATGAACTAATAGCATCTTCTATTGGAACTTGATCATTAGTTACCTCAACAATTTGAAAGTTATCACCAGGATACTTTTTCTTCAAAGTGTCAAATGTCTCTTGTTGGTTTAAAAATGCCTGTTCGTGACAGAACAATAAATTACCATTTCCCACCGCGATAACATCATTATGAAATACGCCCTGATCAATCACCTCAGGATTCTGCTGGGCAATCACGGTATTTTCATCAGATAGCTGATGCAGGCGAACTATAGCTTCGCAAGCTTCAAATGTCTGTCTTGCTGGAAATTTTTTCGGTTCAGGCATTGAAGATCTGAAAGCGTATTTTCCAAAGACAAAAAACTCTAAGCCTTTATCGCCATAGTTATCACAAAAGCGTGTGTGATTTGCTGCACCTTCATCGCCAAAATGATCACCTAGAGGAAGCGCATGGTGATGAGCAAAGTGTTCATCATTATTAAACATGGTTTGTAATATTCTGCTCGTAGTATCAAATTCAATGGAACGATGGAATTTATTAGCTAAATTTGCTGCTGTAATGTGCAATCGTTGATCGTTGGTGTCAGCACTAGGTGAAACTGTGCAGGCATTAGCTGTCCACATGCTTGATGCTGAAGAGCAGGCGACTAATAGTTCAGGTGCTTTTTTAGCGGCATCAAATAGTACTTTTGCATCATTACCTGTAAAACCTAATTGGCGTAAGGTGCTGATATCGGGACGTTCCATCGGAGCCAAAACAGCCTGAGGTAATCCCAAGTCCTGTAAAGCCTTCATTTTAGCTAGCCCTTGTAGAGCCGCCTCTTTAGGGTTTGAAGCTCCCGTTGCATTTTTTAATGATGCGACGTTGCCTACAGAGAGGCCTGCATAGTTGTGCGTTGGACCGACGAGTCCATCAAAATTATATTCACTTGCTTGTATCATTGGTTTATTTTCTTCCAGTAGGGTAGATCCGTAGGCTATCGCCCGTCTTTACATTTAGGGCTTCAGCCAAAGAGGTATCGATTGTTATTGTCTGTAGTTTTAATATGCCATTGCCATAGCAGGACCGAAAATTGGTTACTTCTTTATTAGCGAGCATACATTGCTGGCTTTCATTTGTGTTAAATTTGTCATCGGGTACAACGGTTACCGTGCAACTATTACTATTTTCTATTGTTTTAATTTTCTTAGTCTGGACTTCAATTGATGGTCCAGCATCAAAGATGTCAACATAACCTCGATATTCAAAACCTTCCTTTTCTAACATTTTTAAAGCCGGTACAGTATCTGGATGAACTTGGCCGATAACTTCACGTGCAGATTTTGGTAGTAGTGGCAGATATATAGGATATTTCGGCATGAGTTCGGCAATAAATTGATTAGAGCCTTCACCACTGAGTGCATCAGCATCAGTATATTTCATGGTAAAAAAATGATTACCTAGAGCATCCCAGAAAGGAGAATTTCCATCCTCATCAGAGAGGCCTCTCATTTCTGCAATAACTTTTGGAGCAAAACGTTCTATATGCATTGACATAAAAAGAAAGCGGCTACGTGAAAGCAGTTGGCCATTACCATCTTTTCGGTAGTCAGGATGTAAAAATAATGTGCAAATTTCTGTTGAGCCGGTGTAGTCATTACCTAAATAAAGGATATTGATGACATTGTGGACACTGAGTTCTGGAGCAGAATGGACAACGGTACCTACCTGATAGGTATAGAAAGATTCCGCTAAACCAACGGTGGCTGCTAGGGCACTAGTACCAACAATTTGGCCAGTATCGGAGTCTTCTAGTAAGAATAAATAATACTCTAGCCCCGGAGTTGAAACTTTTGAGCTGAACGCTAATTTGGAGTTTTCGATTTTTTCTTCAAGTAATTCAATATCATTAGGTAACGTAGTTAATCCCGGGCCAGTTTGTTGGGCTAGCTCTCTTAGTGACTCCAGATCTGCACTCATTGCTGGACGAATTATCATCATTTGTTGAACTACCCCGTAAATTAACTAATTGATTAGTATAACTTAATTACCGGAATATTAAATTTTTATTCAAAATTCTTTAATCTAGATAATACCTCGACTATTTATTTATTTTAAAGCTATCTGTGAAATGAGAGATTTCATCAACAACACTTTTGAGTCTATCTACCTGTTCTTTTGTTTCCTCAGCACTGTGTGCCGTCAAAGATGATAAGGCCGCAATATCGTTAATATTACTATGTATGGTATCAACGGCAATATTCTGTTCATCTGCTGCAGAAGCTACTTGTTCTCCTATTAATTTAATAGAATTAATTGAGGTTGATATGTGCTCTAAAGAACTATGTGCATCACTGGACAAAGAAACACTAAGTTCTGCTTGAGTTTTATTTTTCCCCATCACATCGACGGCTTCTTCAGTAGCAGATAATAGACGTTCAGTCATTTCTTGTATTTCCGATGTTGAGTCTTGAGTACGGGCTGCAAGAGTACGTACTTCATCAGCGACTACCGCAAATCCTCTTCCTTGCTCACCTGCACGAGCTGCTTCAATTGCTGCATTCAATGCAAGAAGGTTAGTCTGCTCAGCTATGCCTCTAATCACATCCAGTACGCCAGCAATCTGTTGACTGTCTTCTTGTAATTGTTTGAGTACATCAACAGCACTATTAACGTCTGCAGCTAATATATTGGTAGCATCCATGCTTTTACTGACTACATTCATTCCATCATTCGTAGAACCTACTGTTGCATTGATAGCTTCTGAAGTTTGAGAAGCGTGTCCTGCTATTTCTCTTGCAGAAGCAGACATTTGAGTAATTGCGGATGCAACCTGTTCAGTTTGGCCGTCTTGTTGAAGAACTGAAGAAGTCATAGAGTGTGTGATTTCTTGCAGTTTTTCTGAAGTATTATCGAGTGTTGTAGAAGAAACTACGATAGCTCGAATTGAATGTTCAAGGTTATCTACGAACAGATTAAACTCTTTTGCGATTAAAGATACTTCATCCTCACCCTCTGCATCAAGTCTTTGTGTTAAGTCTCCTTTACCACTAGCAATCTCTGCTAAGGCTGTTGATACATCGGTCAGGCGATTACCAATAAACTTCTTATATATGACTGATAGAATGACAAATAATAATAATGCCATTAAAAATAGAAAAATATCTAAGGTATAACTAATAGATTGACCATTTTCTATTTGTGATTGAATATTTGTTTGTATTTCAAGGATTCCTCGTACGTCCCCTAGTGCCCATCCTGTCTTTGGTGTATCTGGATGTTCATTATGACAAGTAACGCAAGCTTCACTGACCATCAGATCAGCGGTAGCCACGCGAACAACTAAACCTTTGTCAGTTTCCATTGTGCTGCTATAGACTGCTTTGGAATTTTTTGATAATGTCTGCCAAGCTTCTTGACCGAATTTATCGAGTTGACGATTGCTTCTGTTTGGAAAAGGGTAAGGAGAGTAGAGTTTTAAAGCAGTTCCTTGATCAACCAGTAGCTCTGATAAGTCGTGA
>JAAGZM010000315.1 GCA_024206355.1 Gammaproteobacteria bacterium
AACGCACTACACTATATTTTGTAGCTCAGACCAAAAATACGCCCTGATAAGTTTGCTGTTGGCTAAAGATTGCTTTATAACTGCAATATTGACTGATAAATATTACCGGTATAATAATGAGCAACCCTAAACCCAGTGGCACCAGTGCTAACAACATAATCGGGATCATTAATATACTGTAAACCAGAAATGGCAGTATATTTTTATTACAAGCCTTTATGCTCAACAACATAGCTTTAGCTGGGGTCACTTGGTGGAACATAACCAGAACAGGAGCAAACCAACTCGCCATTACCAATGGAATCGATAAAACAAAGACAATCATTAATGTCTCAAGTAGAGCAACTAATAAGCCTGGATGTTTAGCCAGAATTTGTTCTAGCTCCAATGTTGTTGTCGCTTGACTCATAGCAGCTATAGAATCTTTATCAGCAAGAGATTCGATGAGCACACTGGCCACAACAATAATAATGAGGTTCGCCATGAAATAGAGCATACCAAGTCTAAATAAACTTCTTAATCGCTGTTTGAAACCAGCAAATAGATGATCAATCTCAAGCATATTGCCACTATCAACCTGTTTAGCACCATACATAAAGCCAGCATTAAAAGCTGGAGTCAATAATATAGGGAGTAAAACCAAGATCGGAATCGATGTTAATAAGAAACTTATTCCAAAATAGATGACTAACATTACAATCCATATACTCGGATTTTTTCCAAAAAGACTGAAGCTCATTCCTATCCAATGCAGCCCTGCCATAGCAGTTGATTGCTTTATTTCTAGTGTATTAATGGTTGAATTAGGTTCATCAGCTGGATCGGTCATTATTAAATATTGCTCTCATTACACATTTCAATGTGCAGCATAGGCGATTGCTTCACATCAGGCAACCATTCATTAGCTATGCATATCCAGCTGTAGAAATTAAATTATCGATACCTTTTCCATGAAAGCCTCTCAATCCCTGTAAGCCGCCGGTGTGTAGCATCATAATTCGACTTCCAGATGGAAATTTCCCCTGTGCGATATGTTGGTATACTGCGAAGAGTGTTTTTGCGGTATAAACAGGCTCCGTGATTAATCCTGTTCTTTCAAAAATTTGCTTCATAAAATCAGTTAATTCAATATTAATTTTAGCAAATCCACCAAAGTGGTAATCATCATTAATCAGCCAGTTATCGCTGGCAGGCTGTCCGTAGTCAGAGAGTAAGCGTCTTACGTTTTGCTGTAGGCTTTTTCCAGCTCTTAAAGCTGCTATACCTATCAGTTGTGTAGTTGGTGAGTTCGATAGCCCTAAACTCAATCCGGCCAAAGTGGCAGCTGTACCACAAGCTGAGTAAATAGCATCAAAGCTAGGCAGTTGCTTTACGGCAATTTCATCAGTTATCTCAGTAATTATTTCAGCAACTCCAAGCAGTGAATCGACACTACAGCCTCCTTCTGGTATAAGCATATAGTCTGACCATCGTTGAAAAAACTCATGCTTATGCAATCGTCCTTCTTCTGCTAAAGTTCTAAACTGACGATACTGTTCACGCGTAACATAAACAACTCGAGTTCCAGATTTTAAGATGTCATTTAGAGTATGACTTGGTATAGCAGGTTTTTCACCTCTGACAATAGCCACAAAAGGTATCTTATATTTTTCTGCAACTGCAGATAGGGCATGTAAATGATTAGACCAGGGGCCTCCAAAACTCACTATTCCTTCAAATTCATTGTCGTGAAAGCGAATTAAAGCATGCTTTAACTTGCGAAACTTGTTCCCGGAAATGCGACTATCGATCAGATCATCCCTTTTAATAGAGACACTAATATTGAATGGCTTTAACCATGGATCGTTGAGTTCTAACAGTGGGCTACAAGGTAAGAAGTCTTTAATTTTTTCAATTTGTTCGGGAATCATTCTAGTTTTAGGAATATTTTTTTACTGATCCAACAGTTTGCGAATTGTTCTGAGCAACTTCATGTCATCGTAGGGTTTACTCATCATCTGTTTTTTCAATAATGAATCTTCTTCTGATACAGAAATATTAGAATCATAACCACTTACCAATTGAATTTTTGTTAATGGATATTTTTTTCTAACTTCACTTGCCAATGCATACCCACTAATTCCAGGCATAATCACATCTGAAAAAAGTAAATCAAATGATTCTTGTTTCATAATATTTAAAGCCTGCTTAGCATTTCCTGCTGACACAACTTGATACCCTACTTTGCTCAATATTTTACTTGCAAGATTAACTAGTGCCTCTTCATCATCAACTACCAAGATAGATTCTGTACAATTATCACCTATTTCATCTACCTCTAGAAATTTGTCATCATTGGCGTTAGTTTCAGTACTGCGTGGGAAGTAGATAATGAATTCTGTACCTTTTCCAACTTCTGACTCAACATCAATATAGCCGTCACTGCGTTGCACAAATCCATATACCTGAGTTAGCCCAAGGCCCGTGCCTTTTTCACCCTTTGTAGAAAAGAATGGATCAAATATGTGAGATAAAACATCTTCAGACATACCAATACCCGAGTCAGCAACCTTAATAACGATATAGTCTCCAGCAGCCATATCCAATTTGCCAGCTTGTTCTTTTGATAATCGACAATTATAAGTAGAAATTGTCATTCTTCCAGTTTCTTCAATGGCATGCATCCCATTAATACAGATGTTAAGGATGGCATCTTCTAAGTCATCCTGATCGAGTTTGGCCTGCCAAATATCATCAGATAAACTTAAGTTTAATTGAATTCTTGCTGTTAATGTTTTCTCCAACATTAATTTAGCACCATTAACTAATTCAGTAATATTTGTGTCTCTAGCTTCAGCAGGCTTAGTACGTGAAAAAGCTAATAGCCTCGAGGTTAATTTGGCACCACGATTACCGGCTTTTTTTATTTCTTGTGCATAAGCCACAATCTTAGAGTTTTCTTTACTTGCACTTTCGACCAACTGAGCATAACCAATAATAACCGCCAGCATATTATTATAATCGTGCGCTATTCCACCTGTTAGTTTACCAAGAGCATCCATTTTTTGACTTCGTTTAAGTGACTCAACCTGTTGCTTAGATTCTGTTAT
>JAAGZM010000316.1 GCA_024206355.1 Gammaproteobacteria bacterium
GCCTTTTTTGCGATAGTTATCATGAGGGTTGTACTGATTTCCTGATCAGATAGAGGAACATCTAGCTTTTCATTGAAGCTGTCGATCATGGAGCGTATTGCTTCGATCGGATATCCCCCATCTACCAGGACCAAGCCATACTTCAGTAGCATGTTAGAACGGTTACCCTCTTCAGTTTCACGAATGAACCATTTCTCCAGGGTACTGAGTGATCCATAATTAGCGGTAGATAATTTTGCTTCTTCTGCTTTCTTTGTTTTGGGAATGAATAGAGTACCGTCTAGAAGTTCACCTTGATTATACTCATACTGGCCGTCATGGCTTTCCCATTTGCGTGCGATGTCTTTAGTAGCTTCATCACAACTGAATGGTAGCCATTCAAATACATTGATCATGTATTTAGTGTATTCCCGCGGTTCCATCTTGATCTCATGACTGATAGGTAGAATTATACGGAACCGGTTCTTCATAGCTGTATGAGATTTAGTCGTAGCAATCATGTACGTGTAGTCTTTCAGTAATGTTTTAGCTGTATCAACAGACGTGCCTTCATCAACGTCCAGTACGATCACATTAAATCCTTTTAGGGCTTTGTCTGAGTGTCGATACTGATCGATAAAGTGGTGACTAGTATAATGATATCCTTTATTGCAGACGACTTTATGTAAAGCACTAAATGGAACTGATTCAGGAATATAACCGTTGACGATGTCTTTACTGTAAGAAATACGGATTTCATCTAGGTTAGTTTCTTTTAAGGCTTCACCTTTTAGGAATTCAATATTATCAATATAATACTTTTTGATAACAATATTATTTTGGTAACCGAAGGCAATAGCCAGACTCATAAGTTCACGCTTATGTTGTTCACTGCCTTTGTAGAATGGTAATTCTTCCATTAAGTCGACTTGTGTTACTTCTTTGCCTACACTAGAAATGTGATATGCCAGTCGAGCATAATTACGTTCTCGGGTCATCAATTGATTAAAGTTATCACCAGAATCTTCACTCAAAAGGATAGCTGCTTCGAGGTGTTCTGATTTTATTTCTAAAGAACCTTCAACAAATGCGTATGCGCCGGCTAACTTCAGAGCTTTGTAATAGCGATGAGATGCTTCAGCTTTCTGAACTTCTTGGTGATCGTGTAACTGTTGTGCTTTAGCATCACCATAGATCTTATATTCCAGAAGTTGCAACGCAACATTTTTAGTCATCTTTAGAGTTTTGTTGAAGTTGCCAATAGTACTTAAGGAGTAAAATTTGTTGGCCAGGTTGTCGAGTGTTGCATCGAGTTTCTCTTCAGTCAACATATCATACAAGTCTGTTGGATTTTCAATAGTGATATGTTGAGATTCTTTGCTGAATCCAAAGAATAATCGACGAGCATAACCAGTTTCGAGCATGGTAGTAAATTCACTCTCACACTTGTCACCGTCTAGAAGTTTGGATGGTGTACCAAACAGCATCATGTTACAGGGAGTTTTGCCTTCTATTTCTTCAGAACGACGATTCTCTGCAGTATTTTTAACGAGTTTACCTTTAATCTTCCCGACATCATAGAGTTCGAGAAAGGTATTAAGGACTTCCATATTACCAAGAAGATTTGATCCCACTTCATCCATTTCAAATGCCATTGAACCAGCACCAGCCATAAGGAGCTTATGTCGCATCTGTTTGATAGCTGCGGAAGTACCAGAATCAAAACTAAATACGAGGTTACCAAGCATTTCGAATTCTTTTTCGACTTTGCTCTCTTCAATCTCGTGTTCAGTGTCATTTTTCTGTGAGCGTTCGAGAGTAATCTTAGCTAATTGGCTTTCAGATAAGCGAGGAAATGTATCATTAAGAAAGTTATCTTTGAATCGATAAATGACATGCTCTTCCATAATATTAGTAGAGAAACCTTTACCACTTCCAGATGGCATTAGATTCAATGCATACATATTAATTGGAATTACTCCACGGTCATGTGTTTTAATATTAGTCCGCATCATAGATGCGATTTTAGACATGTAATAAGCTGTCAGGATCCGAAAGAAATGTTTATTACGGCTTTGAGTTTTTTTACTCAATACGGTAACTAAATCTTCACTGAGTTGATTGTATTTATATTTAGAAAAGTCCATTCATATGTCCTATGAAAAAATGTTAATGATCTTCAATCTAGTGAAAGTAAGCCCTGTTCTTTAAGCATGGCAGCTTGGTCACAATAATCGAATACGGAACAGTACTTACAACGTTTAACTTGTCCTTCAACAGTATCAATACGACCAACACCCCCCTGGTCCATCATAAAAGTTTCAGCAGCAATCTTGGTGGTGAAATTTTTAGTTGAGCGACTGATATTCTGTGGATTTTTATAATATTTGAATACATCCTCAGTTTGCCAAAGTTCTTCTCGAGTGCAGCGGGGTAGTTGAGATTGTTCTAAAGGTATTAGTCGATTAAGTTGTTTGATTTTGTTATGTACCCATTCCTCAGTTTCTGCGTATGAATATAAAGGATACGTAGCAGTTAAGTACTTGGCTGAAGGATAATCTGTTGATTGTTTTGCTTTCATGGCAGACCAGTCAGTAAAAATATACTGTATTTCTAC
>JAAGZM010000317.1 GCA_024206355.1 Gammaproteobacteria bacterium
TCTTAGTGATTAAATCTTCTTCACGGATATAATCTAAGAAGATACTAATAGGTTGAACTGAACGTTGTTGACCTTTAGTGAAGTCTTTAGCATTACGAATATTTGATTTAGGGATTACTGTTTTCTTATCAGTAATATCAAAAGTGATGTTTGTATGTTGAGTGTTACGCTCTTCAAAACCGATAATGCGGTCAACGAAAGAGTATTGGTTATCAATATGTTTTACTTCAGTAGTGAAGTCTGTAACGCGGCTGTTGTTGCCAAAATCTAAAGCTGTAGACATTTAAAGCTCCTAATTATTCTTGTTATTATACTTGTGCAGTAACTTTGATATTTAAAGCTTCTAAGCGAGCTTCAACGGATGCTTTCTCAGCAGGTGATAATACGTCACCGTAAGATAGCTTTTGATGACCTACGATAGCAGTGTCATCTAATACGCCAACATCTAAGTCAGCTGGTAAAGCTTGTGCAGCTTTAAGGCTATATACACCATCATCAACTAAGACAGCTAATGTATCTGAACCAATACCTGCTACGTCAGCTTGAACTACTTGTTCCCAAGTACCAGCGTTATCACGTAATACAGCACCCACTTCGATAGCGTCTGTAATTGTTACAGAACCTACGCTACGTGAATAACCATTATCTAATTCCATTTGTAATACTTCACCGCTTTTAGTAGGGCGAGCGTCATGTACGATCTGAGTCATTTTATCTCCAAGATATTCTTATGTGTTTTTATTAGTAAAGTTTTTTAGTTGCTTTCTTAGTAGCTTTGATGGCAGCCATAAGGTTTTGCTTTTCAGCATCTTCTTTGCTTACATCTTCGTTACTCTTTGGAGCTTCTACTGCTAGAGGTGCATCAAATGCATCAACAGCAACCTTAGCTCTTGATAAAGCATTAACAACTTCACTAAAACCACTCACCTCACGGTTAGTATGTAGTGCTGTAATTAAAGCTTCTGATTCTACTTCATCACCTTTGAAAGATAACGTTGCAACAAACTCTGTAATTGTAGCTAACTCTTGAGCTTCAATCTCGGCTTGCTTAGCAGCTAACTCTTCAGCGGCTTTCTCTTCTTGAGCTTTCTTTTCAGCAACTAAACTAGCTAATTGCTCTTCCTGTTCTGCTTTAGCTTCTGCCATCTTAGCGTTATCAGCTAATACTGCATCTAACTTAGCATCCATCTCAGCTTTATAAGCTTCAAATTGGCTTAACTCTTTATCAGACATTTCGTCTCCATTTAGTTCTTGGTCGTCTAAGGACAATTCCCCGACATTTAAGTTTTCATCAATGCTCTCTACTTCAAGAGTAACATCAACAGAATCATCCTCGATACGAGAATTCTTTAGTGCAACTGTAGGGGCAGACTTTAACGTGCTTCCTTCAATTGCTTGTTCTTTTAATGTAGCAATGTAATCTACAAA
>JAAGZM010000318.1 GCA_024206355.1 Gammaproteobacteria bacterium
ATCCCCAATACAAAAATCAATTGATGTATCTTCAGAAACTTCGTTCTGCTACCTCCCTTGCTTGTCACCAAGCGGGTATCATGGTGTAATATAAACTCTAAGCTTTATATATTTTATATCTGTTTTTCATGAATCTAATACAGCATAATAGCAAAAAAATTATGATGAAGAAGACGAATTACAACTCCAGCGAAAATGTTATTTAGATTCCAAGGTAATCACTAAATGAATTTATTATTATGAATACTACCAACAAAAATGATGCACTACTTGTTTTTATGCCTTCAGGTAAACGAGGTAGATTTCCTATTTCAACAGCTGTAATGGATGCTGCAAAAAGTCTCGGGGTTGATATTAACTCCGTTTGTGGCGGCCGTGGAGTTTGCGGTCGTTGTCAAATTGAAATCGCTGAAGGTGAATTTGATAAACATGGAATAAATTCAACAAAAAATAACATTTCAGCTTTCAACAACACAGAAAAACTATATCGCGAAACTAATGGTTTAAAAATGGACAGAAGACTGTGTTGCCAGACAAAATTATTAGGTGACTTGGTTATTGATGTACCAGCAAGCTCTCAAGTGCATCATCAGGTAATTAGAAAACCTTACGAAACTCACGATATATTAATTGATCCTCTGTTACATGCTTATGTTGTTAATGTCAGCCCTCCCCGACTAGAAGATCCAAGGAGTGAATATCAACTATTGCTCTCTAGTCTGGAAAATGACTGGCAGTTATCTAATCTCAATTGTGATTTATCAATAGTTCAAAATTTACAAAGCACATTAAAAAAAGGCAACAGAACAATAACTGTTGTTGTACGAAAAGATAAAAATATAGTAGCTATCTGGCCCGGTATCAAACAAGACTTGTTTGGTATAGCAATCGATGTAGGTTCAACCACAATTGCTGCTCAACTTTGTGATTTGACCAGTGGTGAATTATTAGCTAGTGCCGGTCAAATGAACCCTCAAATCCGTTTTGGTGAAGATCTGATGAGCCGTATTTCTTATATCATGATGAATGATGGCGGTGAAAAAGATCTAATTGTCTCTGTGCGAAAAGCCATTAATGACTTGATTACAGAAGTTTGTAAAAAAGCTAAAATAACTGTTAATGATGTAATGGAACTGGTAGTTGTTGGTAACCCCGTTATGCAACATCTGCTGCTTGGAATTAATCCTCGTGAGTTAGGAGTGGCTCCATTTACATTAACAGTTGGTTCTAAAGTCGAAGTTTTAGCTTCTAACATTGACATTGTTATTAATCAAGGCGGATTTGTCTATGTATTACCCTGCATAGCTGGTCATGTTGGAGCAGATGCCGCTGCTGTTTTATTGGCTGAAAGGCCCTTTGAACGTAATGAATTATCACTTATTATCGATGTTGGTACTAATGCAGAAATTATCCTTGGAAATAAAAAT
>JAAGZM010000319.1 GCA_024206355.1 Gammaproteobacteria bacterium
GATTGGGACGTTGTGGTGGAGCTGTTAGAGGTAGCGTTTAAGGGTTGGAACATTGAGGTGTATGCTAAGGTATAAGGTGTATGCTAAATCATAAGGTGTGGGAACTTTAGAGGAGAGCGGTGATGGGTATGTTGAGTAAGAGAGAAATTAAAAGGATGTGCGATAAGGAATATTGGGAAGGTGCTATCCGTGAGAGTAATAACTATGGAAAGTTTGAGATTGTTAAGTATGTGAATAGTAGGGTTGTTCGTGTTAGGTTTATTGATACGGGTTACGAGAAGCTAACAACTTTGCTTTATGTTAATACAGGCTCCGTGAAGGATGATATTAGGGATAAACTACATTATGAGGGTAAAGTGTACAGTAGTAACTCTTATGGTGATTTTGAAATTATAGATTATAAGGAGTATAACGACATTTTAGTCAGGTTTCTTCTTACAGGCTACGAAAGAAGAACGACGGTATTCTTAGCCAAAAAAGGTGCTGTAAAAGACCCCACATACTTCTTAAAAGAACATGAAGGTGTGATCTATGATAGTGTTAATTATGGGAAGTTCGAGGTTATAGGAGGTAAAAATACTCATAAAGTAGAGATACGTTTTATAGCTACAGGGTACATCTCTGTGGTAAAGCTTACAGATATACTTCGTGGTAAGGTTAGGGATTACTTAGTCCCAGTTCTATACGGTCGGGGTGTAATAGGTTCTCCTCATGTGAGTCAAGGTAAAGCTTATAAGGTATGGTTAGATATGCTGAAAAGGTGTTATTGCTCTAAGTATCAAGCTAAGAATAAGACATATATTGGCTGTGAGGTAGCCGAGGAGTGGTGGGATCTTAGAGAGTTCACTAAATGGTTTGAAATACATTATGAGGAAGGTAAATATTTAGATAAAGATATAAAAGTGAAAGGTAATAAGATTTATGGACCAGATACTTGCCTTTTCGTCACACCTAGTGAAAACTCAGAAGAGGCAGTTTCTAAGTATTTTTTATTTCTAAACCCTGAAGGTGAAGAGGTATTAATTTACAACTTGAGAAAGTTTTGTAGGGAGAATGGTATTAAAGATCCCTACATGTATAGATTGGTTTGCGGAAAAAGTAAAAGCCATTTAGGTTGGAAGTTCATAAAACGTTTAGATAGGGGTGAAGTCAATGACCATGTGTAAAGAATGGCAGTCAAAGGTGACGGATGATGTAAAACTGGTAGTAGATGCAGACACTATAATTTATAATGCCGCGAGTGCAAACCAAACGAAGACCTTCCATGTGTACCTAAAAGAAACTGGTGAAGAGTTCTTTAAAGAGAAGAATGTAGAGGTTACTGAAACGGTATGTACGAATAGTCACGTACTTGGTGCTTTCTATAATGGTAATGAAGAACCTACATACGAGAAACGAGGTACGAATAAGTTTATTAACAAGTATTTCTCTAATAAGACTGAATTTAAAGGTACTAAACGTAAAATCATAGAAGGGTGGCTTGGATTGCATAACTTTGACAGACAACAAGAGGGTAAAGAACCTTATAGTGTTGAGGATTTCAGGTTTGAAGAAACATTCGAGCCTAACAATATACGTTTTGCATATTCAAACTTTGACAATAAGCTTAAAGATATTAAAAACTATTTAGGTATACAAGAAGCCGTCATACTTGTAGGGTCAGGTGAGTGCCACAGACACCTATTAGAGATGCCAATAGACCCTACCCAACCAGATAACCCGTTAAGAGGTAGGTACAAAGGACGAAGGGAGTCTCCGAAACCGTTACAACTAGAGGAGGTTAAGCAGTACGTTATTAAAAAATACAATGCTGAAGATATACGAGGTATTGAGTGTGATGACGCTCTGAACATCTACCTATATAAGTCTCATCTTAATTACGTTAAGACTGGAAAGCACTTCTATGTAGGTGTTTCTGTAGACAAGGATCAAGCAGGTTTCTCCTGTATGAACTTTAACTATATGAAAAATAACGATAAAAAATGGAAGCACCCTTACCCGTACTTAATCACAGGACTCGGGGAGTTACATATTGAGTCTAACGGAGAGGTGAAAGGTACAGGACACCTATGGAGGTTGACACAACTATTAGTAGGCGATTTAGAATGTGATGGGTTCAGTCCCACTAGATACTTGGGGATTAAGTACGGTAAGAAGTCAGCTTACGATGCATTGCATGATTGTAAGACTTTAAAAGAGGCTTGTGAAGTCTGCGTTGCACAGTACTGGAAATGGTTTCCATCTGGGGAGGTTAAGTTTCAGTCTTGGTCTGGCAAAAGTATAACACTTACTACGTGGGGTTGGATGGACAGGATATACACAATGTTGTATATGCTCAAAAGTAGAGACGATCGAACATCCTTCACTGGAATATTAGACCAATTAGGTGTACACTATAAGACTAACCCGAACTTGGATACTA
>JAAGZM010000320.1 GCA_024206355.1 Gammaproteobacteria bacterium
ACTCAAGACAATTTTTGAAAACGTGATATGATTAAGTTACCTGATTCTATTAAGTCAATTGTTAGCGATGATAAAGGCCCTTTAAGCCGTGAAGAACTAGTAATTGGCGAATCAATGAGAACTTTGGAGCTTGCTATATTGAGTGAACTTAATGAATGTCTTGATGAATTTGATAACAATAGTGATTTAGTTGATCCAAATTTAGCTCGTGTAATGGCAGAATTACAATATGCATTGGATATAGTACAAAGTGCTTGTACTAATGAAGAAAAAAGAAGAGTCTATGAGATCCTTAAAAATATCGGAAAATATCCTTAATAGTATTAGCTTTCAACGTGAAATAATCGCTATACTTTCAACTAACTTGATTGTTGTAAATATAAAAAACACTAAATAAATTGATTTTATGTCGATTAAAAATATTACAATTACTTTGTTATTAATGTTCTTTCTAATTCCTTCTATAACGGAGGGAAGCATATACGTTTGTATCGATGGAAATGGAGCGCGACACTATTCTGATAAAAAATGTCCAATTAGTAACAAATTTAAAACTGAAGTAATTAATGATTTTGGTAAAGCAGCATTTCCTGACTCTGTACTGGAATTTTCTCCTATCATACAAATTATGAAGCGAACCTTAGCATTGGCTGCAGAACAAATGCCAGATAAAGAACTTTATCGAAAAGCCTATCAATACACACTTGATGCAGAGGTTGGTCATCTGAGATATATGTCTACAACACATAAGGAAGTCTCGAATAATTATAATCCTTTTGACCCAGTGAAACTTGTCGATATCATTGCAGCAATAAGTGATAGCTGTAGATCTCATGGTTATATGAGTATTTGTGGTGCAATTGAAGGCAATTACTGGCTAAGTGGTGAAGAACAAAGGTTTCTTAAAAACGCTCAAAACAAACCACTGAGTAGTCCGTCAAATCAAAAAAAGTTTTGTGAGAAAGCAAAAATCGCCAATCAGGGAGGATTGATAAGCCGCAGGATGTTAGGTTCATTCTGTCTGAATACTAATAAGTAAAACACCTATTATTTAAATATGTTCTCTGCTACCATTATGGACGCTTAGATGTCTAAGTGGCTAATGTTGTTCTATAATATGAGTGTTTGTATTTTTAATGCCAATAAATATACCCGATAAATTACCTGCCGTAGATATTCTCGCTAACGAAAATATCTTTCTTATGCCGGAATCGATAGCCTGCCATCAGGACATCCGACCACTGCGCATTCTTATGCTTAATTTAATGCCAAAGAAGATTGAGACTGAAACGCATTTTTTAAGAATGCTTTCAAATAGTCCTCTACAGATAGAGTTTAAGCTATTAAGAATTTCAGATCATGTCAGTAAAAATACTCCTAAGGAACATACGGATACTTTTTATATAACATTTGCCCAGATAAAAGATCAAAAATATGATGGCTTAATTATTACGGGTGCTCCACTTGGTAAGATTGAGTTTGAAAGCGTCTCTTATTGGGATGAATTAAAACAAATTATGGATTGGAGTCAAACACATGTAACTTCAACGGTATTTGTTTGCTGGGCTGCGATGGCTGCTGCTTGGCATTTTCATGGAATTAAAAAGCATTCTCGACGTGAAAAATTGTTTGGTGTATTTGAGCATCAAATTGTAGATTCGCATAATCCTATCATAAGAGGTGGGGATGATTATTTTTGGGCTCCTCATTCACGCAATGGAGAACTTCAAAAATGCGACATAGAGGCGACTGAAGATTTACACATTATTGCTGATTCTGATGAGGCAGGGCCTTATTTATTTATGTCTTCAGATGGTCGTCAGATTTATATATTAGGACATGCAGAATATGATCCTCAATGTCTAAAGAATGAATACATAAGAGACTCTGAAGCAGGCATGAATCCTCAAGTTCCTGAAAACTATTTTCCAGATAATGATACTAATAAAACTCCAATTGTTCGCTGGAGAAGTCATGGCAATTTAGTATTTGCTAACTGGTTGAATTACTTTGTATATCAACGAACTCCTTTCAGTATTGATCGTGTTGGAAA
>JAAGZM010000321.1 GCA_024206355.1 Gammaproteobacteria bacterium
AATTCAATGTTAATGAAAACACCTTACACAAAATGGTAAGGCGTTTTTGATTAATTAAATTCTGTTCGTACCCAGCCATTTTCTGTATGGAGTATTTGAGCCATTGGCCAATAGTTATTGTTTAACTGCAAGGTAATAACTTTCGTTCGACCTTTAAGATCCATCACTTTTAAACGTACAGAGTCCCGATCTTGTTTATCTTTAACTATAGCGATAAAGCTATCAAGATCGGGAGTAGGTCGTTCATCAATTTCTGTAATAAGCATTCCTCGAATAGCAAAATGTTGGGCTGGTGATCCTGCATTTTGTTTGGAAACATAAACGCCCGGCTCTGTAATTTTCAGTCTTGTTCTCAATGCTCTATGTGGCTTTTGCACAAAGGCGCCCGCCCATACTAGTACTCGCTCAGTGCCTTTACCACTTAAGGACACAGTATCAACTTCAATCTCCATAATTTCATCGTCACGTGCAATAGTAAGTTTTACCGTTGGTTTTTGCACCGCTACTTCTACATCACGAAAGTTGGTTACTAGTTTCCCGTCGATTGATAATAATAAGTCGCCTGACAATAGCTTTTTCTCAGCAGGAGAACCTTTCCAAGTATTATTAACAGTGAGTAATTGATGATTATCTGGATTTTTCTTGGCAAACTTTTCAAGCCACTTTTCAGGAATACCTAGTTGCCTTGCTGCTACAAATGAAAGCATGCTCCACTCTACCTCAAGAGATTGCAATGTGCCGGTACCAGAGGCGTTTAATGCTAGTAGATCATTAATGTGTTGAGTCGGTATTGCGGAGAAGTTTTTCTTTGCTTGGCTACTACCGGATTTAAAAGCCAAGATAATTGCGACTACCTCAGCTTCATCATTAAGAAAAACTCCGCTGGCATGTTTATAGGCAGTATCTGTTGTAATAACCATCAGATTTGCATCTTGAAATTTAGCTTGTGCAGAGGTTGTTATTTGTAGCGGTGCATAGGTAGCAATTTTGCGTGTTTGAACTAAAATTTTATAATTATAGTTTGTGCCTGCTGCATGAATAATATCACCGTACTTAGGGGCGACCTTTGATAATTTTGCTGAACTTACGGGAGTCGTTCCTAGCAAAGAAGGGTTGTATTTAAGCAGTGTAAGATTATGTAGTGGATGGATAAATATAACTTCAGCAGGAATTTTAATAGAACCTGCAAAGGTCATCTTTACTTCTCCAATTGCTGATGGAACTGTTGTTCTATCTACCACAACAAGCCCCTGATTTGCATCTACGATTAGACCTGAGCCTGAACTACGACCACTGCCAATTTCATCAACTGCGTAGGGTGTTGTAAAATTTACCCAAACAAGTGATGGTGCAATTTTATTCGCTAGGTCACTTTGCTGTTTTGGGTGTTGAGCATTTTGTACTTCCAGCGGTTCGGTTGCAGGTGCAGGTGAAATATCATTGCAAGTCCATATACCTAAAGATAAATCTTGGTCGCACAGTTTAGCTGCATGCCAATGGCGATCATTTGTGACAATAGATAGTGAGTCATTATGGGGATCGTGTGCTGCAAAAAATCGTACAGGGAACTCTTTGTTATCAGGGATGTTTTCTAATATCACTACAGCTTCATCAAGTGTATTGACAGGGATTTTATTGATGCTTGTGATTACTGAGCCAGCAGTTACTCCTGCGTTACCAAACATGTAACCACTCGTAGCAACTACCACACCTTTTACTGGGCGATTAAGATGGCGTGCCTGTTGATAACTAAAATCGTGCAGTACAGCCCTTCCAATTTCTAAATAACGACTAGGAGTAATATCAGTAAGTGAGATCACAGGAACTTCAGCGGAGATTAGTTTTCCACCACGTAAATAATCAACTTGAATTGCTCCTCCAACCTGTTCATCCAAATAGCTTTCAAGAGGAATAAAGCTATTTATCAGCTGATCATCGATTCGAAATAAGATATCACCGGGCTCCAAAATACCATCTGCAGGACCTTCGGGAAGAATATGTTCAATCACTAAAGCGCCCTGTGCATCGGGAAATTCTTCACGGAATGCGGTTTCTTCTTTTTCTTCTAGTCCTAAACGTCGAAGTTCTGCGTAAGAGTGATGTAAAAAGGTACTTTGTAACGTTCCTCTATGAACAGT
>JAAGZM010000322.1 GCA_024206355.1 Gammaproteobacteria bacterium
GACTTGATCCATTGAAAATTGATGTTGAGCTGGTTGCTTCTATTATGTCGTTAAAATTTGCTAGACGACATCATATATTAGCGATTGATGTAGATGTTGAGAAAATCGTTGTAGCAACATCTCGCCCAGATGATCAAGAGTGGATTAGTGGTTTAGAGCATGTTACGCAGAAAAAAGTTAAACTTATTTTCTGTGAACCAGATGCTATCAAACGTTACACTGAAGAATTTTATAACTTATCTCACTCCGTGAAAAAAGCATCGAATACTGACTTCGGTGGTAGTTCATCAGTCAGTAATCTTGAACAACTTGTTGAATTAGGACAAATGGGTGAGTACGATGCGAATGATCAGCACATTGTCCGTGTTGTTGATTGGATCCTCTCTTATGCTTTTGATCAAAGAGCGAGTGATATTCATATTGAGCCAAGGCGAGAGAAAGGGTATATCCGTTTTAGAATTGATGGTGTCTTACACAATGTTCATGAGCTCCCTATTGATATTACCAAAGCAGTTACAAGTCGACTTAAAATATTAGGTCGTATGGATGTTGCTGAAAAACGTCGACCTCTAGATGGTCGGATAAAGACTAAAAATACTGATGGTGAAGAGGTTGAGCTGCGTTTATCAACAATGCCTACCGCTTTTGGTGAAAAGTTCGTTGGTCGAATTTTTGATACAACCGTTTTACTTCGTGATTTCCACGAGCTAGGTATGGATAAAACAGATAGTGCAAAATGGCTATCTTTGATAAAACAACCTACTGGGATTGTACTGGTAACAGGTCCAACAGGTAGTGGTAAGACAACAACGCTCTATACTTCGCTAAAGCTTTTAGCCACATCTGAAGTGAATGTTTGTACGTTGGAAGATCCGATTGAAATGGTTGAACCTAGTTTTAATCAGATGCAGGTTAATCATGATATTGGTTTAGACTTTGCCAGTGGAATTCGCGCTTTATTAAGACAAGATCCTGATATTATCATGGTCGGTGAAATACGTGATGCAGAGACAGCAGAAATGGCTGTTCAAGCCTCATTAACCGGTCACTTGGTGATAGCGACACTTCATACAAATGATGCTTCTCTGGCAATTACTCGCTTACTTGAAATCGGTGTGCCAGGTTATCTAATCAATGCCACATTGCTTGGTATCATGGCGCAAAGATTGGTTCGAGTTTTATGTCCAGATTGCAAACAAGAAGCAAAAGTTAATGATAAAGATTGGCTTACATTTGTTCATCCTTTTGCTCTTCCTAAGCCTCCAACAATCTTTAAACCTAAGGGTTGTGATGAATGTAGGAATACTGGATTTAAGGGTAGAGCAGGGCTTTATGAAATGTTAAGTGTGAACGCTTCAACTAGAAAACTAATTAGAGATAATGCCGATGCCGATCAGATCAGGGAGGCTGGATTAGATGATGGCATGAATTTACTGCGTATAAGTGGTGCCGTTAAAGTAGTTGAAGGATTAACTACAATAGAAGAAGTATTAAGAGTTGCGCCTCCTTCAGACGAGGGCTAGTGTGGACATATTTCTACAACGTTGCGATATCATCCCTTTTATTTTGCAAAGTCTTCATTGCTGCATCAAGTTCAAGCAACTTAGCTCGTTCCTTTTCAACAACGGCTTCGGGGGCTTTATCTGTAAAGCCTGGATTCGATAATTTTCCAGAAGTTCTAGCTTGATCCTTGGACAGCTTATCTAATTCTTTATTCAAACGAGCAAGCTCTGCTTCTTTATCAATAAGGCCTTGCATCGGAATCAATACTTCCATATTACCGGCAAGTGCTGTTGCTGAAATTGGTGCTTCATCGCCTTTTTCTAACCAGTTGATCGACTCAAGTTTGGCAAGTGTCTTTAGAAACTGTTCTTGTGAATGCATCTTCAATTTATCTTGCTTATTGCCATTACTAAGATATACAGGAATAGGCTTTGCAGGAGAAATGCCCATTTCACCTCGAATTGCTCTAATACCGATAACTACTTGCTTTACCCAATCAATATCATCAAGAGCCGACTGTTCAATAAATGACTCATCAACAATTGGAAAAGGTTGAATAATAATAGTACCGGCTGAGTTAACTTTATTCGTAGTTAAAGGTTTTATACTTTTCCAAATTTCTTCTGTTATGAAAGGCATAATTGGGTGTAACAAACGTAATAATGAATCCATTACATTGATGAGTGTTAACCTTGTTCCAGATTTTTCTGCTTCAGATGCAGTGTCACTATAGAGTACGGGCTTGGAGAGTTCTAAGTACCAATCACAGTATTCATTCCAAGTAAATTCATACAATGCTTGTGCGCAAAGATCAAATCGATAAGTTGATAAATGCCTTTCAAATTCACCGATGGTGACTTGAAGTTGTGATTGTATCCAACGATCGGCAAGACTGTAAGAAACTTCATCTGCATTGATATTTTGATCTTCAGTATTCATCAATACATAACGAGCAGCATTCCATATTTTATTGCAGAAATTACGATAGCCTTCAACTCGGTTTAGATCAAAATTGATATCACGACTAGTTGATGCCATTGCACAGAAGGTGAACCTCAGCGCATCAGTACCATAAGATTCAATACCGTTGGCATATTGTTTGCGAGTTTGTTTTTCTACTTTCTTAGCAAGTTGCGGTTGCATCATGCCAGTAGTTCGTTTTGTTACTAAAGACTCTAGGTCAATACCATCAATAATATCAATAGGATCTAAGACATTACCCTTAGACTTAGACATTTTGTGGCCATTTTCATCTCGGATAAGACCGGTGATATAAATTTCATGAAAAGGCACTTTTCCTGTAAATTTAATACCCATCATGATCATTCTAGCAACCCAGAAAAAGATGATATCAAATCCAGTCACCAAAACACTTGTTGGTAAAAAGGTTTCCAGATCAGGATTATCATCAGGCCAGCCCATTGTTGCCATTGGCCATAGTGCTGATGAAAACCAAGTATCTAAAACGTCGTTATCTTGGCGTAAGTTGATGTTGCCTAGATTATACTGCTCTCGAACATCTGATTCGCTTTTACCGACATAAACATTATCTTGATCATCATACCAGGCAGGTATTCTATGACCCCACCAAAGTTGTCTGGAAATACACCAGTCTTGGATATTGTACATCCATTGATAGTAGGTCTTGTTCCAATTTTCTGGGACAAATTTTATTTGCCCTGACTCAACAGCTTCAATTGCTGGCTTTGCTAATACTTTTGCATCAACATACCATTGATCTGTTAATAATGGTTCAATGATCGCATTACTTCGATCGCCTCTTGGGACCATTAACTTGTGTGATTCAATCTTGTCTAACAACGCTATCGCATCTAGATCGGCAATAATCTGTTTCCTAGCATCAAAACGATCCATGCCCCGATATTTTTCGGGTGTGTTATCGTTAATTGATGCATCGACTGTAAGAATGTTAAGCATAGGCAAATTGTGGCGCTTGCCCATTTCATAATCATTAAAATCATGAGCTGGAGTTATCTTTACACAGCCAGTACCGAATTCCATTTCAACATAGTCGTCAGCAATAATTGGAATTTCGCGATCAGTTAATGGTAGCTTGATCATTTTTCCAAGAAGGTGTTGATAGCGAGTATCTTCTGGATGAATTGCAACAGCCTGATCACCTAACATAGTTTCAGGACGCGTTGTTGCCACCACAAGATATTCAAGGCCATCAATAGGCTCTGCAAGGGGATATCTAAGGTGCCAGAGATGACCTTGTTCTTCTTCGTTGAGTACCTCTAGATCGGATACGGCAGTATGGAATACAGGATCCCAGTTTACCAGACGCTTACCTCGATAAATCAATTTCTCTTTATGAAGGCGAATGAAAACTTCTTGAACAGCTTCTGAGAGATTGTCATCCATTGTGAAAGCTTCGCGACTCCAATCTGGTGAATCACCTAATCGTTTCATCTGTTGGCTTATTGTGCCACCTGACTTTTCTTTCCATTCCCATATTTTTTCGACAAATGCTTCACGACCTAACTCCTGGCGTGTTTTGCCTTCAGCATTTAAAAGGCGTTCAACAACCATCTGAGTAGCAATGCCAGCATGATCGCAACCAGGCTGCCATAAAGTATTGTCACCTTTCATTCGATGATATCGAGTCAATGCATCCATGATAGTGTGCTGGAAAGCGTGCCCCATATGCAGACTTCCTGTGACATTGGGTGGCGGTATTACAATACTATATGGGTTACCTTCACCGGAAGGTTTAAAGGCGTTATCGGTTTCCCACTGGGCGTACCAATTTTGTTCAATGTCGTGTGGATTATAAGAAGTTTCCATGAGTATATTTTTTCGTCTTTAAGAAATTGTTAGTTATCAGAAGTCTTGATCAATCTTAGCGGCTTCTAGCAGTTCATTAAAAGTGTCTTTGTCAAGCAAAGCTAGTTCTTCAAAAAGTTGCAGCTTATTTTCTTCAACACGAGAATTTAATAATTCTAAAAATGCACCTGATAGTTGAGGAGGGAGGTTCTCCATTAATAACATCTCAACTTTTATCCAGGCATTTTTAAGAATTAAATCAGCCATTTCTACTTCATCAAATGACTCAGTTTGATTATTTTCAAATTCTTGTTCGGCAATTTGTTCTATATCTTGTTGTTGTTCAAGCGTTTCGACTTTAAGTTCTTCATTTTGGATACTGACATGTTGATGCGTTTGTGGATGGTCTGCAGAAATGCCTTCGTCATATTGATTGTTATCGGTAATATTTTCTATTTGTGAGACCTGTTTTGATGGTTCGTCAGGCTCTTCTTCAACTAAATTAGTAGTGATTGGCAATTCTTCAGTTAATTCAGGAATGAGTTCTAAATCCTCAGCAGCTTCCTCATGATGAGTACTAGCAAGTTGTTGCTCTACTGTTTCTGTAGAATTGTAAGCATCTAATGAGACATTGAAATTATCAGTAATCTCAACTTTTTTATTCAGTTCTGGTATCGACTGCTCAAGTATAGGGATACCATCTTCATCTAAAAGTGTCTTATCTAATAGATTTCGGATATCTTCTAAATCACCTAGAATTGCTGTTGGATTATTATCATCACTATTCATAATTTGTCAATTTCTCTAGTTATTCTTTCCCAGTAGTTTATGGGTTACTGTAAAACCTAATTGGCGATAAACTCTATAACGTTCTCTCGCTTTTTCTTTGTAGTGTTCTTCAGCACCTACAAGCTCAATAACATTTCTAAACTGTCCAGAGTTTAAGGGTAAGTCACCATCAATATTTAGTAATGTTGGATAACGACTTCCTTGTGGCTGTTTATCTGTTAATAATACAGCGACTGAGGAACTATAGCACTCTGTATCAAGTGAATATGTGATAAATTGCTCGCTGCTATTATGCCATAGCAATTCGTCGATTTGTTCTAAGTACATTCTTTTTTCAGCAATGACTAGAACACGATCGTAATGTTCATAAAGTTGACTTATTGAAGTAATAGCCGAGTTCATTCTCTGGCTATTGCTATCAAGAAGTATAAATTTTACTTGGGTATTCATCTAACTCGTTACGAATTTACTACTCGGTTAATGATATATTGTGTCAATAATGGAACTGGCTTACCCGTGCCACCTTTGTTTTTTCCCTTATTCCAAGCAGTACCTGCAATATCAATGTGTGCCCACTGATATTTCTTAGTAAAACGAGAAAGGAAACATGCAGCTGTGATTGAACCAGCAGCAGAGCCTCCTAAGTTGGACATATCAGCAAAATTACTATCGAGCTGTTCTTGGTATTCATCCCAAATAGGTAATCGCCAAGCTCTATCTGCTGCTTGCTCACCGGCATTTAGCAAGTCGTGTGCAAGAGGATTATGATTACTCATAATGCCTGAAGCTTTATGCCCTAAAGCAACAATAACTGCGCCTGTTAATGTGGCAACATCGATAACCACATCAGGATCAAATTTATCAACATAAGTCAGAGCATCACATAAAACTAGTCTGCCTTCCGCATCGGTATTAAGAATTTCGATGGTTTGACCTGACATAGATGTAACAACATCACCAGGGCGTGAAGCTTTGGCAGATGGCATATTCTCAGCAGCGGCGATAACGGTTATTAGATTTACAGGTAATCCCATTTCGATAACTGCTTGTGTGGCTCCAAAAACAGAAGCAGCTCCGCCCATATCGAATTTCATTTCATCCATTGCAGCACCAGGTTTTAATGAAATTCCTCCAGTGTCAAAGGTAATTCCTTTTCCTACAAGAACGATAGGTTTAGCATCTTCCTCTCCACCCTTGTATTCGATAGTGATTAATTTACCCGGTTCATCACTACCCTGAGAAACAGAAATAAAGGCACCCATGCCCATTTCTTTCATTTCATCTTCATCAATAACTGACGTTGTAACTTTTTTATTATCATCCGCAAGCTTGAAAGCTCGCTCAGCAATATAGGTTGGTGTACAGATGTTGCCTGGCAGGTTCATTAAGTCTTTTGTTGTACTTACACCTTGAGCAATGGATATACCTTGCTTGATGGCTTCTTCGCCTTCAGATAATTCACGTCGTGTCGGAACATTAAAGATAATTTTTCTAAGTGGTCTTCTAGCAGAACTGGCTTTACTTTTTAATTGATCAAAGTTGTAAAGCGTTCCTTCAGAAGTCTCAACAGCATGCTTTACTTTCCATTGAGAGTCGCGACCTTTAACATTCAGCTCAGTTAGAAAACAAACAGCTTCCATCGAGCCAGTATCATTTAATGTTTGCACAGCTTTGGAGATGATTTTTTGGTATTGAGTATCCCCTAATTCTCTTTCTTTACCGCAACCAATCAGTAATACGCGATCACTAAGTGTATTAGGTACATTATGTAATAAAAGAACTTGCCCAAGCTTCCCTTCGAGGTCTCCACGGCGTAGAATATTGCTAATAAATCCATCTGTAATCTTATCGAATTGTTCGGCAGTTGCTGTGAGTTTTCGTGGTTCAAAGACACCAAGTACGATACAGGCTGTTCTTTGTTTTTCAGGATTACCACTCTTGACACTATATTCCATGAATGCTCCGGATTTTCATTAAATGGTTGTCTGACTTATACTTGTATAATATTGTAGACAAAATAATTAATGTTACTAATGTTTAAAAATAGAAAATATAGGAAAAACGTAGTTTAACTGAAATATTGCAAAAATGAAGGTATAAATACAAGTTTAATTCAGTAGAGCTGGCTACGTTTTAACTATTTAATGGATATTAGAGTGATAATTGGACGTTATTTAAACAAAGAAGTCATAAAAACAATGAGCGTTGTTCTAATAGTGCTTTTGATGCTCTTTGTTGGGCAACGTTTTGTAATGTATTTAAGTGATGCAGCACAAGGGCGTTTTGCCAGTGAATTGGTGTTAACACTATTGCTGTATCAAATCCCTGTCTTTGTCAGTTACTTGCTTCCCTTATCATTATTTATGGCTATGTTAATCACCCTTGGGAAATTACATACTGATAATGAAATGGCTGTTATCTCTGCCTGTGGAATTAGTGACCGTCAGATCTTAAACTATTTTATACCGATGGTTTTAGTCTTGAGCTTGCTCACAGGGTACCTTACTTTATTCCAAGCGCCTGCAGCAATTTTCGCTCAACAAAAACTGATTAAAGAACAAGAAGTAAAAGGTGATTTAAGCTTAATCAGTCCAGGGAAGTTTCAAGCCACTTCAGATGGAAAACGTATTATCTATGTCGAAGAAATAAAAAATGATAATCAATTAAAAAGTGTCTTTTTTGTTCAACAAAATGCTCAAAATGAACATGGTTTTTCTCTGATAGTATCTAATAATGGTCGGTATTGGAGTGATGATAATCAGCAAAACTTTTTAGTCCTTGAAAATGGCAGCCAATATCAAGGAAGTACCGGAAATAACAAGCTTCAGACAATGGAATTTGAACGTTATTTTATGGCGCTTAAAACTATTGAAAATCGTACAGTTGTGAGTAAATTAAAAGCTATCTCAACAAAAGAATTAGTCTCTGAACAAACAGATGCATACTTGGGTGAATTACAATGGCGTATAGCCGCACCTATCTCTATCTCCTTGCTTGTATTATTAGCTTTGCCTTTAGCCCGTGTTCAACCTAGACAAGGAAAGTTTGCAAAGCTATTACCGGGTTTATTAATTTATATTACTTATATGATTATGTTGCTGACGATGAAAGGAGCAATTGAAGATGGTAAATTGACATCATCTATAGGCACATGGTGGGTACACTTATTCTTGTTAGCCTATGGTTACAGTGAATTTACCCAATGGAAATGGTTAAAACAAATGAAGGGGCCCGCTAAAGCTACAGCGAAAAATTCAATCAGTACTTCTCCCAAAGATGAGGTTGCTGAAAAATGAAAGTGATTGATCGATATATAGCTCGTACAGTTGTTGTTGATACAATAGGCGTTCTGATTGCATTAATACTACTGCGTTCGTTATTTGCTTTTATAGATGAAGGAACTGATGTTGGTAAGGGTGACTACCAACTAATTGATGCATTGTATTTTATTATCTTGCAAATACCTGCAAGGATATATGAATTCTTTCCAGTATCTGCGTTAATTGGTGGTTTAGTTGGTATAGGGAGACTAGCTTCCCATTCAGAGCTTATTGTGATGAGAGCATCTGGCGTTAGTCTAAAAGCTGTCAGTTTTGCTGTTCTTAAAGGTACCATTGGTTTAATGGTATTAGTTTTTCTCATCGGTGAATTTGTTTCTCCCATCAGTTCTCAACTTGGCAGACAAATGCAAACATCGTTGATCTCAGGTGGTAACCTTGTCAAGTCCTCAAGAGGTGTTTGGGTTAAGGAAAATAATAATTATGTCCATATCACAATAATCCTACCCGATGGACAGTTGGAAGGTATCACACGCTTCCAATTTATTGAGAAAAAATTACAATCAATGGTTTATGCTCAGTCAGCACAATATCAAGATGATGGAAGATGGTTTCTGCAAAATGTAAAACAGACATTTATTAAACCTAACTCTGTTAACAGCACTAAAGCTGATGTTATGTACTGGACTACCGAACTCAGTCCTGAGACTTTGGGTGTAGTGAGCATAAATCCTGAAGATTTAAATTTGATAGGACTGAGTGAATATAGTCAATATCTTAATGAGAATGGGCTAAATGCAACACGTTATGAACTTGCTTATTGGAAGAAAATATTACAACCTTTAGCAGTTGCTGTGATGATGTTTCTTGCCTTGTCATTTATTTCAGGACCATTGAGAACTGTTACAGTGGGCGCAAGAATTGTCATGGGAATGGTGGTTGGTTTTTTATTCAATATGCTAACTAATATTTTTGGACCCGTTAGTCTCATTTATCAGATGCCAGTATTTCTTGCGGCCAGCCTTCCGATTATCCTCTTTGCTATAGTCGCAGCAATGCTAATGAGTAAAGCGCGTTAAGCGATAGCAAATAAAAATAATCACAACAACAGCAATACCTGGGAATGATGGCCAAATAAATGGATCAATTTTAGCAAAATGCCATACAAATACTGTGAAAGCGCCACAAATCATCATGCTAATTGCAAGCCACTCATTAACTTTTTGTTTCCAAATCATCAAGAATAACAGTGGCGTAATTGCTGTAGCTAAAGCAGACCAGGCCAATGTTACGAGAATAAAGACACTCTTATTTCCCCACAATGAAATTGCAAGCACGACAATAGTGATCAGAACAGTACTGCCTTTAGTGATCAGCATAGAAGGAGAGGGTTGTTTTATAATATCTCTTGACAGTGCCGCTGATGATGCGAGTACCAAAGAGTCGGCTGTTGATATTGATGCAGCGAATAGACCGGCAAGAATAATTCCTACGAGAAACTGTGGTAATAAATCATTAGCAATCATTGGTAGAGCTAGTTCAGCGTCAAAATTGCCCACTTCAGGCAATAATACTTTGGCTGCTAGACCAACTACCCAAGACGTTAGGAAGAATGCGTAATACCAGATCAGATACCAATAGAGAGACTTATTCGTATTTTCAGCACTATCAAGCGCCATAAATCTTGTCATAACATGTGGTTGACCAGTAATACCAAAACCGCCTAGGAACCATCCAAAGATGTATAGCCAAGGTGAAAACTGCATATCAGGTAATATGCCGACTAACGAAGGATTGATTGCTTCAAGTTTGTTGTATAGCGCTCCAAAGCCACCAATCTCATTGATAGCAACGAATAATAATATGAACATCGCAACGATCATCACGATAGACTGTGCAACATCTGTCCAGACTGATGCCCTGAACCCACCAGAGTAACAATAAAGGAAAATAATAATAGCCCCAATGATTGCACCTGTATTTAGGTCCCAGTCAAATAAGACATACATTGCTTTGCTGGATGCGGTTAGTTGGGCGGCTGCGTATGTGCTGAGGAAAATTAATATTCCCCAACCTAAGACATGTCGCAGGATGGGCATTTCTTTACCTTGCCACAAACTAATTAATCCACTGTAAGAATAAGTTTTATTCTGTGCAGATTTTTCTCTAATGTGTCGAGAGGTAAAAAATAAACCGAAAGTTATACCTGAACTTAAGCCTAGAAGAAACCAAATAGAGCTTATCCCCATCGCATAAGTCATTCCAATCCATGCGGTAAACATGAATCCACTATTGGTTGTTGCAACAGCAGACAAACCACAAAGCCAAGGCTGTAGGCTACGACTAGCAAGCAAGTAATCTTCCGCAGTATTCTGTTTTTTGCGTAAAGAGTACAATCCAATGATGAGGAAAATAAATAAACAGCTTAAAAAGCTAACAATGATCATAAAAAAATCTTCTATCCGATAATTTAAGTTTTAATTCATTTTAAGAACAATAATATTTGTCTGGGAGATGATATCTTGCCATCCCCGTTTTTCAGGAAATAAAGCCCAAAGATGTGCCAAACCTAAGAGACTACTGAAAAAACGAAGCAGAGCATTGGAATATGTAATTTTGATGTTGTCATTAGTAATTAATTTTAACCGCCAAGCTTTCATTCCCAAAGTCTGCCCACCCTTACGCCAGCACCAAGCATAATACGAAAACCAACAAACAACTAACCATGCGGAATAAATAGGATTACTAACAAGTATTTGCTGCTCTGTAATTGCTTCAGATCCCATTATTGCTCCTACTACAGCCATAGCGATAGCAGATGCAAGAAATAAAATGGCTACTACAATTAATCCATCATAAATTACCGTCGCTAATCGTTTGAATAAACCTGCATGAGGTAAGTCTTGGGTTTCTGACTCTGTCGTCATTAACGCTATTCCAAAAATGGCTATAATGGATGAGATTTTAACAGAAATAGCGAAAACAGCCATAGTCCTGCTAGAATATAGTTAATTACAGTGATGTAGGTAGTTTAAAAATGGCTGAAGATAATAAAAATAAAAATAAAAATAAAGATGAAACTGAAAATTTTGAGTTACCTCAAGAGAATTTTGATTCTATTGAAGCGTACTTAGATTCTGCATTAGAACACAGTGATGAAGATGAACAAGTAGATGATTTAGCGATTCAAAAAAGGCTAGCTGAACTGATAACAGAACTCAAAATAGAAGAAGAAAATGAAACGGTATCAAATGAAGCTTCTGCAGAAGCATTACAAACAAAGGTTGCTGAGCAAGGTGAAGATTACTCGCATGCAGAAATTGAAGAAAAGTTAGAAGAAGCAAAACCATCGGGGATTGATTACGATATGAGACAAGCAAATAAGCCAAATCAACTGGATGGTATTTCTGCTGATGATCTTGCTATAGAAGATGATGATGAAGAAACTGAAATTGAAAAATGTCTTAATTGTGCAGAGCAATTAAACGGTTTCTATTGTCATAATTGTGGACAACCTAATCGACATTTCATTCGATTTTTCCCTAAAGTACTACTGGATTTGATTAATGAGGCATTTGATTTTGACTCACGAATATTTAGAACGCTCATTCCTTTGTTGTTTAAGCCAGGGCGCCTCAGCATGGAGTATATTGCTGGTAGGCGTGCTCGATATGTTAATCCACTAAGACTTTACATTTTTCTAAGCGTAATATTTTTCATTAGCGTTTCACTTTTCACGGATACCGGTGAGGACATTCAGGTTCACTCAAATGATGGTATTAAGGCGATTACAGAACAACAAAATCTACTATCAACATTAAAAGATAAACAGGCTCAAGGTTTTCCTATTGATAATGAAGCAATAGCTGAAGTTGAAGCGGCCATTGAGGCGATAGAAAATCCTAAACCTGAAGAGGACTCAAAGCCAATGGGCCTTGATAGAGTCAATGGTGACTTCGATGTCAAATTAGGTAATGGTAAGCAATGGAATGTTAAAACAAATCCAATTAAGTTCGCAGGAATATTTTCTGAAGAAACCACAAATGAGTTGAATATATTTTTAATGAATTTGGTTGAGAAGCTTGATAATGCAATCAAAAATGATCCTTCTGTTCTTGTTAAGGAGTTTCTAAATGCAATTCCTCAACTGATGTTTATTCTACTTCCTTTATTTGCACTGTTATTGAAAATCACCTACGTTTTCAAAAAACGATATTATATGGAGCATCTGATAGTTGCTCTCCATAGCCATTGTTTTATATTCTTTTCACTATTATTAATAATTCTATTAAATGTACTTAGTGAGTATTTAGTGAAACCTCTTTGGTTAATTACTACGCTGAACCTGTTAGTCATTCTTTTATCGATTTGGATACCTTTGAATATCTACATCACCCAAAAGAAAGTATATGCACAAGGTTATATTCTAACGACGCTGAAGTATATTTTTGTAGGCGTATCTTATTGGGCATTACTCATGTTTACGGCAGCGATGGCCTTTGTTGTAGGATTGGTTAACTTATAGATTCGTCTAAAGACATTTGTGCTTGCAAAGACTGTGAAGTAATTTATAATGCCACTCGCTTACCGTATACATACAAGCAATGCCAGAGTGGTGGAATTGGTAGACACGCCGGATTCAAAATCCGGTGCTAGCAATAGCGTGACGGTTCAAGTCCGTCCTCTGGTACCATTTTTTAATTCAATTAGATTTTCACAGTGACTTGTCCGTTCATAAGCATAGGTAATAGCCA
>JAAGZM010000323.1 GCA_024206355.1 Gammaproteobacteria bacterium
TTACTATAATCTAAGAATACACACTGGAAATATAGGGGCATTAGCATTTGCCGAAATACAAAATTATGTAGAATCAAACTTACGTCTCGAAGGTGTATCAGACCGAGAAGGATTAAATATTTAATGAGGAGAAAATTATGAAGCAATATAATACAGGTGGAACTACCGATAATAACTACAATGGTTTTGTGGATTCTTTAGGTAACCCTGTTACTTTTGGAAATGAATTTATGCAAATGCCTAATTCAACTATACCAGACTTTACTGATCCAAACTTTGAATCATTTGATTTAGGTATAGATACAGCATCTTTGGAGTTACCTCCACAAGGTACAGAACAGTCTGGTGGAATGTTCGATAACTTTTTTACAAATGGGCAAGGTGGACAAGGTTGGGGATTACCTGCATTAGGGGCAGCAACTGGTGTTGCACAAACCTTTTTAGGATTTAAACAACTTAGTGAAGGTAAGCGTCAAAATCGTATTGCCAATAACCAATGGCAAGCTCAATTTGATATTCAGAAACAAGAATATGATAGACGAGTAGCAGAACGAAATGCACGTGTTGCAGCTAGTAATGCTAATAAA
>JAAGZM010000324.1 GCA_024206355.1 Gammaproteobacteria bacterium
ATTTTCTTCCTGAACATAAGTTACCTTAGCCCGAAGAAACTCTCTTAAAGGAGTAATATCTTTTGAGGATGAGTGACTAAATTTAACCTCCTGAATAGGCATATTCATGCGAGTGCCTTTGTTAAGCATATCAACAAAGAGAATGATTAAAAATTCTGATAATTGATGGGTCTCTGCTATTCTTGGGTTTAATAGTTTTACAGTAAAAGTGGATATTGAGGGTTCTATTTTCAGGTTCGTTTCAATTCCATTATCAACATACTTATCGTAATTACACAGTGATTTTATCCCTTCTTCCACATTGGGAGCTGCTAGCATAGTGAGGATCATAATACCTGATGATTCATAATGTAGCCGTTGGGCAATATGTAATCCAATATAAGGATCATTACAATGTTGAGCAGATTTTTCCATTAAGCTTGATATAGCGTAAAGTGGAAGGCTAGTATCTTGAATATCAGTTATTGGAAAATTAATATCACAACTTTTAAATAATGGCTCAGGATCAACACCGATATCCAGCAAATAATTGTGAATATAAATTGCAAATCGGTGAGATATTCTTGGCTCTGTATCCATAATTTCCCAGTTGAAATATATTTTGTAGTGAGAGAAGTTAGTATCAATTTAATTGTGTAGTTTTAAACTGTTTATATTTTAAAAATTATTGTCTGTAAATTGTCCTGTTATGTCAAATTATTCATTTTCCGACAGTTTACAATTCATGTTTCTGGCAAATATCAAGTATTATTGCGAAAGACAAATTATTTAGCAACAAGGTTGAGAAAAATATGGTTAATGTAGATTTCAATTTATTTACACATTTCAGTGAAAAATTTAGTTTATCAACTGATAAAGTCATACTGAACACCGAGCATGAACAACAATATACTTTTTCTGATATTGATAAAACTTCTGCACAAATTGCTAATTATTTTATTGAGCTTGGTGCTAAAGTTGGAGACAGGATTTCATCGCAAATTGAAAAAAGCCCTGAAGGTTTATGTCTTTACTTTGCTTGTTTACGTGCTGGTCTAGTTTTTCATCCACTTAACACCGCATACAACAGCAGTGAACTAGAGTATTTTTTTGGTAATGCAGAACCTTTTGCGATTGTTTGTGATGAAAATAATATAACCTTAATCGAGTCATCATTAAATCAATGTGGTTGTGTAAAAATTCTAACATTAAACGGAGATGGTGATGGTTCACTCATTGATAATTCTAGTCACTGTTCTACTAAATTTGAAACCGTGCCCAGAGCAGAAGATGATTTTGCTGCACTTTTATATTCTTCAGGTACTACAGGTGTACCAAAAGGAATTATGATTAGTCACGGGAATCTATTGGGCAATGCAAAATCACTGGTAAAAGCTTGGGGTTTTACTCACAACGATACACTATTGCATTGTTTGCCTACCTTCCATGTTCATGGTCTCTTTATTTCTTTAGGATGCACTTTATTGTCTGGTGCTTCCATTCGTTGGTTATCTGCTTTTAACATCAACAATGTGATTAAATATTTACCTGGATCTACTGTGATGATGGGTGTACCAACTTATTACACTCGTCTACTGGATGATGAGAATTTTACGGGTCAAGTCTCACACAATATTAGACTTTTTATTTCTGGCTCCGCACCTTTGAGGGAAGATACTTTTGCTTTATTCGAACAGCGTACAGGGCACAGGATACTTGAGCGTTATGGTATGACAGAAACCAATGTTAATACATCTAACCCACTTAAGGGTGAACGTAGAGCTGGTACGGTTGGTTTGCCTTTGCATGGTGTTGAAATTCGTGTTGTTGATGATGATAACAAAACGTTGAAAACAGGGACAATTGGTAACATTCAAATTAGAGGTTCAAATGTTTTTTCCGGTTACTGGCACCTACCTGAAAAAACAGCAGAATCGTTCACCAGCGATCAATATTTTGACACAGGTGACAAAGGAAAAATTGATGAAGATGGATACCTTGCTATTGTAGGTAGAAGTAAGGATTTAATTATCAGTGGTGGTCTGAATATATATCCCAAAGAAGTTGAAATTGTGATAGATGAACTCTCAGGCGTAAAAGAATCAGCTGTAATAGGTGTTGCTCATTCAGACTTTGGTGAAGCCGTAGTTGCTATGATTGTTGAAGAGCAGAAGGGCAGTCTCAATGAAGATCAAATCCGCTCGTTGATGAAAGCCAAAGTCGCCAATTTCAAAGTTCCTAAGAGGGTTATCTTCATAGATGATTTGCCTAGAAACTCTATGGGTAAAGTTCAAAAAAATATTTTACGAGATCAATATGAAGATCTTGCTCAATAGGGAATAAGTTAGTGGGCTTGAATAAATGGATAAATAGTGTTGCTGAATCCGGATTGGAATTACTCCGTAAACAACGCCTAAATAATAAACCAACCTTGTCCATAAATGAACTGTGTCAATCGCTTTTAAGGAATAAGGGTGAGGCGTTGGGCACTGCACTAGCAAGTGAAATAGTGACGGCATATATGCTATTAACAGACGATGATAAACTTTCATTTTTTCAAATGCTTCTGCAAAAATATACTCCGGATCCTGAACAGATCAGCCTCCTGTCTAAAGAATATCTTGAACAAAAATCACGCAATGCTTTTCACAAATTATCACAGGCAGTTGAATCTCCAAGACAAAAATTATTTCGTCAAATAAACATGGCCCCAACTGGTACCCAAACAGTTGTTAACATTCGCCATGATTTATTGAAAATCCTTAATGACTATCCAGAACTAAAAATGATTGATGACGATCTTGTGCATTTATTATCTTCCTGGTTCTCACCTGGTTTTTTGGAATTAAAACAAATTGATTGGAATACCTCAGCACTTATTTTGGAAAAGCTGATTGCCTATGAAGCTGTTCATGAAATGAAAGGATGGGAAGATCTAAGAAGACGACTGGATGATGACAGGCGCTGTTTTGCATTTTTTCATCCAGCCTTACCCGATGAACCTATTATTTTTGTTGAGGTCGCATTGGTAAAAGGAATTTCAGACTCTATTCAAAATATTCTTGCCAAGAATGAAATGGAATCTGTCGAAAAATTTGATACTGCAATTTTCTATTCCATCAGTAATTGTCAGACAGGCTTAAAGGGCATTAATTTTGGCAATTTTTTAATTAAACAAGTGGTGATGCAGCTTGAAAATGAAATGTCACAAATTAAAAACTATGCCACTTTATCTCCTATCCCTGGTTTTAGAAACTGGGTTAAATCTCAGATTGAAAAGAATGAACTCCAAATATTATCACCTGAAGAATCAACATTATTAAAGTTACTAGATAATGAAGACTGGTTTTTGGATGAAGAAATCACAGCATCTTGTCAACCACTTTTATTGAAACTTTGTGCCAATTATTTATATCACTCTAAACAGGATAATAAGCCTTGTGATCCTGTTGCAAGATTTCATCTGAGTAATGGTGCTAGCATTTTACGTCTAAACTGGCTTGGAGATGTCTCAGCAAAAGGAATGCACCAGTCATATGGAATTCTAGTAAACTATCATTATGATCTTGAAACTGTTACTGAGAATCATGAATCTTTTGTTAATGATGGAAGCATTACGATTTCTAAAAACGTCATGAAGCTTGTGAACTAATTTTACACTGTTATTTCGCCATAATATTAAAAGCAGCACTCGTTATAGCTTGAGTTGCTGTACTAATAACTTTTTTAGCATCTGGTGCCCAAAATGGGCTATGTAGAGAAGGCAAACCTTCGCCCGATCCTTGAGCAGCTTGCCACTTATCATCAGGCACACCACCAACCCAAAATATCATACTTTTAATAGTGGTATCTGCACGGTAGTAACGTCCAAAATCTTCTCCAGCCATAACTGCTGGTACTTCAATAACCCGCTCTTTACCCAGTTCTGCAGTAAATAACCTAGCCATTTTCTTGGTAAATTCTGGCTCATTATAAGTCGCTGGTGTGTACTCATCTTTTATCGTCATAACGGGCAATAATTTTTCGGGTAAGCCCATAGCAATAGCTTCA
>JAAGZM010000325.1 GCA_024206355.1 Gammaproteobacteria bacterium
AAGACAAATATCATACGGAAGAAGACTGTATTGGACAAGGCTGTATCAGGCATATCAATAACATTGTATTAATATGAATGTAGGCGTAGAAGTATATACAGTGGCATATTTTCTGATGCCTTAATACTATTTAATTGAACCAAAAAAACCGGCTTAGTCGGCTTTTTTGGTTGCTGTGAGTATAGGCATTTATTATTGACAGGCCTCGCAATCAGGATCATCAATAGAGCAAGCTTGAGGAACTGGGGCTGCTTGTCCAGTTATATCTGGACTCATACCATCAGTTGTGGTTGATTTTTCGTTAGATGTTGCACCTAAAGAGCGCAAATAATAAGTCGTTTTAAGGCCTAGCATCCAAGCCATACGATAAACAATATCAAGCTTCTTGCCTGAAGGCTCACTGATATAAAGGTTCAACGACTGAGCCTGATCAATCCATTTTTGCCGTCTTGCAGCTGCTTCAACAATCCAGCTTGCTTCAACTTCAAAAGCTGTTGCAAATAATAATTTGAGTTCTTCAGGAATACGATCAATCGGCAGTAAGCTTCCATCATAATACTTCAGATCATTGATCATTACGTTATCCCATAGTCCTTTGAGCTTAAGCTCTTTGACCATGTAGGGATTAACAACAGTAAACTCGCCTGAAAGATTCGACTTAACGTAAAGGTTTTGATAAGTCGGTTCAATTGATTGAGAAATACCGGTGATATTCGCAATGGTAGCTGTTGGTGCAATCGCCATGATATTAGAATTACGAATACCAACTGACTTAACCTGTTCACGAAGCCTATTCCAATCAAAGGTTTTATCAGTGTTGAATTGACAGTATTTTTCGCCACGTTCTTCAACGACTTTATTGAGCGTATCAATAGGCATGATACCTTGGCTCCAAAGAGAGCCTTCAAATGTTGAGTAACTGCCTCTCTCATTAGCTAGATCTGAACTAGCTTTAATTGCAAAATAGCTAATAGCTTCCATTGAGCGATCTGCAAAGCTGATTGCTTCATTGGATGCGTAAGGAATTTTCTGCATGTAAAGCGTATCTTGGAAACCCATCATACCCATTCCCACAGGGCGATGCCGCATATTGGAGTTTTTAGCTTGTGGAACAGGGTAATAATTGATGTCGATAACATTGTCGAGCATTCTAATCGCAGTTGTCACCGTTCGTTCAAGCTTTTCAAGATCAAGTTTACCATTCTTCATGTGTCTAACAAGATTAACTGAGCCAAGGTTACAAACTGCAATTTCTTCATCACTAGTATTCAATGTAATTTCAGTACAAAGATTCGATGAATGAACAACGCCTGCATGTTGTTGTGGTGAACGAATATTACAAGCATCTTTAAATGTAATCCAAGGATGTCCTGTTTCAAATACCATACTTAACATTTTGCGCCATAAATTACTGGCAGGAATTGTTTTAAAGTTCTTAATTTCACCACGGCGAGCTGCAGCTTCATAAGCGATGTACTTTCGCTCAAATGCACGACCATACAGATCATGTAATTCTGGTACTTCATGGGGAGAAAACAGCGTCCAGTCTTGATCATCGGTAACACGTTTCAAGAAGAGATCTGGAACCCAATTTGCAGAGTTCATATCATGGGTACGGCGACGATCATCTCCGGTATTTTTACGTAACTCGAGGAATTCCTCGATATCCATGTGCCATGTTTCTAAATAAGCACATACAGCACCTTTGCGTTTACCACCTTGGTTAACCGCAACAGCCGTATCGTTAGCAACCTTTAAAAAAGGTACGACACCTTGCGATTTACCATTGGTGCCTTTGATATGAGCACCTAGCGAACGTACTGGCGTCCAGTCATTACCGAGTCCTCCTGCGTATTTTGACAGCATGGCATTATCATGAATAGCACCATAAATTCCGCTTAGGTTGTCAGGGACAGTGGTTAAATAACAACTTGATAACTGAGAGCGTAAAGTACCTGAGTTAAACAATGTAGGCGTTGAACACATGTAATCAAAAGAAGAAATCTGATTATAGAATTCAATAGCACGTTGTTCACGATTTTCTTCACGGATACATAGACCCATAGCAACACGCATAAAGAAAATTTGAGGTAATTCAAAGCGTGTATCTTCATGGTGAATAAAGTAGCGATCAAATAATGTTTGTATGCC
>JAAGZM010000326.1 GCA_024206355.1 Gammaproteobacteria bacterium
TATGATGGTTCTGGTGATGTAATTAGTGAAATACTTTTCAATAACTTTGCAAAACTAAAAAAATAATTATAACTCGGTTATAAAAACCTGAAAAACAATAACTTTTCAGTTTTTTGAGTATCCTTAAGTTAGTAATTTTGAATATAATAACAAAACATGTTTTATTGATGTAAGTCAATACTTTTTAAGTAACAAAGCAAGTCTTAGGTTTAACAAATTGTAGTAACTACTGAAAAAATATAGTACTCTTTGATTATGAATATGCGGCATTTTGACGCAAGGTAAGTGGTACATTATTCAAAAAAATACAAAATAATAAAATACTAAATAGAAACAAGATTAATATTAATTAAATTTTCGACAGACCTTGGAGGGTTATAAGCATGGCCGATAACGAAAATGATATTCCTTTTATGCAGAAACTACTGGATAACCACTTTGCATTATTATTTATTGGGGTATTAGTTCCAACCATTACCTATATTGTTTGGGGAATAATGGAACTGATTGCATTACCTATAGCACCTTAAATTACATAATCAAATTAACTAAGCATTATTTTATTTTTTATTGGGGGATAGTTTATGACATGTATTTCACCTCCGGCTCAAAAAAATTGGTGGAAAGAACCAATCGAAAGAGTCGAATTGATATGGATTGGTATCGTAGTAGTGTGGGGATTAATTCTTACACTTATGATGCCTGTGTGGCACGTTTATGGAGAGCAAAATCTTTCCACTGAAACGTATCGTACAACTCCTGCTGACTATCAAGCCAAGGCTCAAGCCATGGTTGATGAACATTTCGTTCGTACTGAAGGCGATCGTCAGTTTCCAGTAGTAGCACCTCCTGTTGGCTCTGATGTCTATATGGTTGCTCGTCTGTGGGATTGGTGGCCGATTCTTGAGCTAAAAGAAGGTCAGAGCTATCGTCTACATCTGACTTCTATGGATTGGAATCACGGTTTTTCATTACAGCCAGTTAACATTAACATTCAGGTATTACCTGGGTATGAGCATGTGTTTACTGTAACGCCTAACAAGACTGGGGAATATTCAGTTGTTTGTAATGAATTCTGTGGTATTGGGCATCACAACATGGTGGGTAAGATCCACGTTGTTAAATAGTTAAGGGGCAATACAAATGTCAGATTCAAATTTTCGAACATGCCCTGATACAGGGCTTTATCTTGATAGACCAGCTTTAAAACTAATACAGTTTAATGCTGTAGCAGCTGTAGTCTTTTTGTTAGTTGGAGGGATTCTAGCTTTAGGTGTTGGTTTAACACGCTGGCCTGAAGTACATCTCTTAGGCGCACAAGACTTTTATACTGCTCTAACAGGGCATGGTATTAACGTACTTATTTTCTGGATTATATTTTTTGAAATAGCAGTGCTTTATTTTGCATCGTCATCTGTTTTACGTTGTCGCCTTGCGGCTCCTAAACTTGGATGGGTAGCATTCGCATTGATGATCATTGGCGCAATCATGAACAACTATGCAGTATTTATGCTGAATTCTGCAGTTATGATGACCTCCTATGCTCCAATGCCAGCTCATTGGTCATTCTACCTTGGTCTCATCTTATTTGCGGTGGGTGCACTAATAGGTTGCTTTATCTTTTTGGGTACTTTAGTTATTGCAAAAAAGGAAAAAACTTATGAGGGTTCACTTCCTCTAGTAACCTTTGGTGCATTAACTGCCTGTATTATTGCGGTCTTTACTATTGCCTCTGGGGCCTTGATTCTATTGCCAACATTTTTCTGGCAACTGGGTCTAGTCAGTCATATTGATGCTGGTGTCTATCGCCTCATTTGGTGGGCATTTGGTCACTCTTCACAACAAATTAACGTTGCTGCACATATTACAATCTGGTATCTAGTTGGTACAATTATGTTTGGCGCTAGGCCACTTTCTGAAAAAGTTAGTCGATTTGCATTCTTGCTTTATATTGCTGTTCTTCAGATTGCAAGTGCGCATCACCTGTTAGTTGATCCTGGTGTCAGTGCTGAATGGAAGATGTTTAATACAAGTTATGCGATGTATCTTGCTGTTATGGCGAGTATGACGCACGGTTTGACAGTACCAGGTGCGATGGAAGCTGCGCAAAGAGCTCGTGGATTTAATAACGGCTTATTTGAGTGGTTACGTAAAGCTCCTTGGGGAAATCCTACATTCTCATCTGTTATGATCTCAATCTTTGGTTTTGGTTTCTTAGGCGGAATCACTGGAGTAATGATGGGTACTGAGCAGTTGAACCTGATTATACATAATACATTGTATGTACCAGGTCACTTTCACGCTACAGTGGTATTAGGTACAACTATGACATTTATGGGTTTAACCTTCTGGTTAGTACCAATCCTATTCCGTCGTGAATTAATACTTAAGCCTTTGTGTAAACTACAACCTTATATCTTTGGATTAGGTATGACAGGTGTTTCCATGTTCTTAATGGGAGCAGGTACAATGGGTGTGCCACGTCGGCATTGGGATGTTTCCTTTACTGATTCCAGTTACCCCTATGAGTTTGCATCTTCTGCATTATCGATGCTGTCACTAAATGGCTTAAGTGTAGTGGTCGCAGTCATTGGCGGAGCTATGTTCTGTTTATTAATTGTTGGCGCTCTTCTTTTTGGTAAGAAGCTTGGAGAGAATGAAAAGTGTTCTGAGCCAATAATTGTTGCTGCTGTGACTGACGAGCAATATGCAGAGTTGCATAAGACAACCAAGAATACTATTCCTGGCACATTCTTATTAGGAATGATCTTTATGACTACCTTCGCGTTATACTACTTTATTAACTGGAAGTATTTAGCCGAAACATGGGGATTAAGCTAAGTCTCTATCTTTTAGACACTAGCTATTGTTACAATTTACGAGGTAGGCATTAGCCTGCCTCGTTTTATGTAGAGTCTAATATTTTAGTTTTTGTATTGAGGTTTTTGATGTTTGCACAGTTAGTAGACCTTTTTAAGCTTAGGATCGGCATGATGATGTCGATTACTGCTCTTGCTGGTTATGCTGTAACACCAGGAGTTGAGCTTTCTGTTCTGCAATTAGTTGCATTAGCTTTATTAGTTACTGCTGCCTCAGCTAGTGCTGGAGCATTTAATCAATATGCAGAGAGAGATCTCGATGCAAAGATGAAGCGTACTCAAAATAGACCTTTTGTTACCGGTGTTTTTGAGCATACTACTTTCTGGTTATTTATCATTGTTGGGATACTTGCAAGCTCCGTTGCTCTCGCTTGGATGATGTTTAACCCAGCCGTTGCTGTCCATCTGTTTTTAGGTGCGTTTTTCTATGGTGTAGTTTATACACTTTGGTTGAAACGTCGTAGTGTAACAAATATTGTTATTGGTGGTGCAGCTGGTAGTTTTGCTGTTCTAGCAGGAGCTGCAGCTGCAGATCCTACACTCAACAGTTCTTCCGCTTTTCTTGCCTTGGTATTATTCCTTTGGACGCCTCCTCATTTTTGGAGTTTGGCAATTGCTTTACACAATGATTATGAAGAAGCAAAAGTACCTATGCTCCCAGTCGTCATAGGTGACGTGAAGGCGGCAAAAATAATTTTATTAAACACCCTGTTGCTTGTTACTGCTTCAATCATGCCTTTTTTCTACGAAATGGGCTTAACTTATCTGATTTGTGCCTCCTTGGGAGGTGCATATTTCATCTATAAGAGTATTAAATTGGTTCAGGATACAAATAAGAAAACAGCAATGAGTTGCTTTTTTTCATCATTAATACAACTTGCCATGGTGCTACTTGGTTCAGTACTGAATACCTTCATATAAAACTTTCGATTTACTGATTTGGATTTCCTGTGAACAGATTTTATATATTAATAATTAGCCTTTTAGCAACTAATTTATTTGCATCAACAATTGAAAATACTGCATCTGAAGAAATAAAAGAATTTACAAGTGATCAAGCACTGACTATTAGTCAGGCTGCCATAGGAAAAACAGTAGGGCACTATAATTTTACGTCATCAACTGGTGAGGTTATTAGTTCTAAGTTATTTCTTGGTAAACCGTTAATTGTTAGTCTCATATATACAAGTTGTTATAATATTTGTCCTACAACTACAAAAAATTTAAACCGAGTTATATTAAAGGCAAAGGATGTATTGGGTGAAGATGCTTTTAATGTTATTACTATTGGTTTTGACACGCATGTGGATACGCCGACAGCAATGGGACAATTTGCTGAACTACATTCTTCTGAAATTGATAATTCCTATTTCCTTTCTACCGATGCAACTACTATAAAAGCATTAGCTCGCGATTTAGGATTTATCTATACACCATCTCCAAATGGCTTTGACCATATGATTCAAGCTAGTATCTTGGATGAAAATGGTGCTGTTTATCGACAAGTTTATGGACTGCGACCTCAAACCCCACATTTTGTTGAACCAATAAAAGAACTCGTATTTGGGGAAAAAGAAAATGTTTCCTTGTTTTCAGCAATTAGTAGCAAAATAAAACTATTCTGTACAGTTTATGATCCGGCGCAAGATAAATACTATTTTAATTATTCTATTTTTGTTGGTGTTTTTGTTGGTCTAGTACTTGGTATATACTTCTTCCGTCTTTTTCTTATTGAATGGCGCTACACAAAAATAAAAGAAGAAGAAAAAAATAACTAATCGTATATTAGTTAAGTCAAATATAGTATATATTAGCACTTCACGGAAATGCCTCCGAATGTTTATAAAAAAGGTTTATTAATGCTGTTGTTTTTTCAAAATTCACTCCATTATTTGTTTGTGCGTATCGAAGCTGCATTCAATTTGTTTTTTGATGACGATTGGAATCCCTTCTATCAATTAGGAGCGCTTTCATTCTATTTCTTTTGGATACTAGCTGTTTCAGGGCTTTATCTCTTTATCTTTTTTGAAACCAGTATTGATGGTGCCTATAGCTCTCTAGAGTATTTAACTAATGAACAATGGTATCTCGGTGGTGTAATGCGAAGTTTGCATCGTTATTGCTCCGATGCTTTAGCCATTACTGTAACTCTGCATTTGATTCGCGAATTCTCGTTGGGTAGATTTAAAGGTAAGCGCTGGTTCTCCTGGTTTACTGGTATACCTCTTTTATGGTTCTTATTTGCCGCCGCGATTGGTGGTTACTGGTTAGTTTGGGATCAGTTTGCACAATATGTTGCTGTGGCGACAATGGAATGGATGGATTGGTTGCCTACATTTGGTGATCCGATGGCGCGCAACTTTTTAACTAATGACGCTGTCAGCGACCGATTTTTTTCGTTAATGGTATTTCTTCATTTTGGTATTCCTTTATTCATGCTAATTGGAATGTTTATCCATATTAGTCGGGTGTCTAAAGCTCGGTCAAATCCTCCAAAAGGACTAGCCATAGGAACGCTTGCGGCATTTATTGTCTTATCTCTAATAAAACCTGCTGTAAGTGCAGATCCTGCTGATCTGTCTTTAACTCAGTTGGATATTCCTGTGGATTGGTTTTTCCTAACTGTTTATCCACTTTTTGATATAATAGGGCATGGTGCGGTCTGGGGGATATTAGTAGGGATTTCTACCTTTCTAAGTATATTACCTTTAATCGCAAAGTTTAAAAAGAAAGCTGTATCTGTTGTCGATCCTGATCACTGTAGTGGTTGTGGTTGGTGTGAATTGGATTGCCCTTATGACGCCATTACACTCGGAGAACACCCCAATCCTAAATATGAACATCTTGCCGTGGTTAACGATGATAAATGTGTATCCTGTGGTATTTGTACAGGTTCTTGTCCTACGGCCACACCTTTTCAAAATGTTGAAGAGTTAAAAAGTGGTATAGGAATCCCTGAATTTAGTGTTGATGACTTTAAACAAGAAATCATTAGCCGGATGGGTGAATTAGAAGGTGAGGCAAGAATTATTGTCTTTGGTTGTGAAAAAGGAGCAGCCTATAAAACATTAGATCTAGACAATGTGATAACGATTAAACTACCTTGTATTGGCTTTTTACCGCCTTCATTTGTTGATTATGTGGTTAGAAAGAATTATGCCGATGGTGTTATGGTAACTGGTTGTTGCCTGGAGAATTGTTATAATCGACATGGAAATATGATCGTAGCTGAACGTTTTAAAGGTGAGCGATTGCCTCACTTAAGAACAGTTGCAGCAAAAGATGACAATAAAGTGAGAGTTCGATGGGCCGGCCCTATGGAGCTTGCTCCACTTAGAGCTGAACTTTTATCGTTTAGTCAGTCATTAATGAGTGATTATGTCCCAGAAAATACGACCAGTAAACGATTCCGATCCAAAGGGAAAAATTACATTGGTCAGGGTATTTTTTATGCCGCTATTATACTATTTGTAGGTTATTTTTCTACCTCTCCAACCTATACACGTGTTGAAGAAGGTGATGCTACCGTCAAATTAAGCTTAAGACATACTGGTCAGATAATTGGTGAATGTAGAGTCATGTCAGATGAAGAATTACAACGTCTGCCGCCAAACATGAGATTATCTAAAGTTTGCCCAAGAGAACGTTCGTCAATAGAGTTTCAATTTTTGGTCGACGGAGTTGAGGTATATCACCAAATTGTAGAACCTGCCGGTATCAATAAAGATGGAAGAGCAAAACTCTATCATCGTTTTACGATTAAAGCGGGTGAACATACGATTACAGCAAAACTAAAAGATCACAGAGATCTGGACGATTATAATTATAGGGAAACTCAGGATATTTATTTGGCCTCGCGCTCGGTGCTTGTAATTGACTTTGATCCTGATAGCAAAGAATTTATTATTCTTGGTACAACTGAAAAGAAGACAGAAGAAAAGTAATAAACCCTGAATTCGTAAGTTTTAGGATGTTTCTTCAACTATTTCTGTTGGTGCTGCGCCAGGAAGTAAGCCTAAAGAAGGTCCAAACTTTTGGAGAAGATTGAAACTAGCTAGAGCAAGAACAGTGATGATTACAAAAAAGATTAAGCTTCTATTTTCCAACAATTTGCCTTTTCGTTTTTCAATAGCTTTTAATAGTCCATCAGCGACTTGATAAAGGATGATTGCTACAAGTGTAAATAATAGAATTTCCAATGGTTGCTCCTCAATGTTCTGTTGAATTTCAATAGCGAAATTGTATAGCTGAATTGTGGCGATATTATCATTGAAAAGCAATCTTGAAATTACTTTATGTGTTTTTTATTATGTTATTATGATAACAAACTAAGACACATATTTTTAATAATACTTAACAGTAGAACTTAATGAAAAA
>JAAGZM010000327.1 GCA_024206355.1 Gammaproteobacteria bacterium
CGCTTTGGTTCAGGTTGTCATCGAGGAAATTTGACATGATTACGACTGATAAACGGGAAAATACTATTTTAACAGATTCGGCTCTTTTAAATCAGGGAGTTAGCTATTTTCCTACAGCCTGAACGCCTCGCATCAGCGGCAAAGTGAACGCGTAGCGGGCACTTTGTCCGACTGCATGCGTTTGTTATATTTACAGGAGTCCTTCACGCTTTAAGGCTGCATTTATTCTGCTTTTGAGCTTGGGTTGGAGTGACCTCAAATGATTTTGACTTGCTACTGTGGTTTCTTTGAGAATCAGCGGTTGTGTCGATTTAAGTTTCTTACCTAGATCAGATTTATAGAATTTAACTAAACCTCTAAGTTCTTCCGCAGAAAAGTGTTTGTCATAAATCTCGTAAGACATTTTGTGCACGAACTTCTTCGCTATAAATTCTTCTTCAACGATATTAATTACTTCAATCTTCAGAACTTTGGCGACCTCAGGGGTTATCTTCTTGTTTGCCTTGGCCAGTAAATTTACCATTGAGTTGGCAACAGACTTCGTCATATGTCGCATATTATCTAGTGAACCACTCAAAATGAGCATTTCATCAATTAGATGCATTTTTTCGTCAGTAACTGCATGTGCACCTACTGAAAATAGACTCAGGAGAATAAACAAGCCGCAAGTTCTATTGATCATGTCGAATTTCCTTAATTTGTAAATATAAC
>JAAGZM010000044.1 GCA_024206355.1 Gammaproteobacteria bacterium
ACAGCAATTATTAGTCATAATTTCATCCTCTATTTCACCAAATATTCCTTTCAATAAAGTTGTTAGCGAGAAATCACGATTTTTGCTAATCGAACGTGGACATTTTTGCTTCTAATGCGTAGAATTACCGCCGGATTAAAACGCATTCTAAAAGCGGAAATGAGTCAAGGTTGTAAAGCCAGTATTCTTCCGCTTTTCTATATATTTTATAGGCCTTTTTATATAAAAAGCTGGAGGTTGTCTTGTCACGACGCGCTTTGTTAGCTCTTGAAGACGGCAGTCTTTTCTACGGTATCTCAATTGGCCACAATGGCAATTCAGTCGGTGAAGTTGTTTTTAACACAGCGATGACCGGTTACCAGGAAATTCTTTCTGATCCATCATACGCACAACAGATGGTTACTTTGACTTATCCCCATATTGGTAACACCGGGATAACGGAAGAAGACCAAGAATCTAGAGGAGTTTTTGCTACCGGATTAATTATTCGAGACTTACCTATTTTGGCAAGTAACTGGCGTAAAGAAATAAGTCTTTCCCAATACCTAGAGCAAAATAAAGTCAGTGGTATCGGTGAAATTGATACACGACGATTGACTCGTATACTAAGAGATAAAGGCGCTCAAAATGGCTGCATCATGGTAGCCGATGATGACGATAACATCGATGAAAATGAAGCTCTTGCCCTAGCAAGATCTTTCCCTGGTTTGAAAGGCATGGATTTAGCAAAAGAAGTTACTGTCGATGAACCTTATGAATGGTACGAAGGTAGTTGGGATATAAAAACGGGCTATCAACCTGTTACTGCTGAAGCTCAATTTCATGTGGTTGCCTACGATTTCGGTATTAAGCGTAACATCCTCCGTATGCTAGTTGATAGAGGCTGTCGAATAACGGTAGTTCCTGCTAAAACAACTTCTGATGATGTTCTAGCTATGCAGCCGGATGGTATTTTCCTCTCCAATGGCCCTGGTGATCCTGAGCCTTGCGATTATGCTATTGAAGCAATCCAGACTTTAGTGCAATCAAATACGCCAATATTTGGCATTTGTTTGGGCCACCAGTTACTCGGGTTAGCTAGTGGTGCAAAATCGGTGAAGATGAAATTTGGCCATCATGGTGCAAATCATCCGGTACAGAATTTATCCGATAAAACGGTAATGATTTCAAGTCAAAATCATGGCTTTGCTATTGATGAGCAGAGCCTACCAGAAAATATGAAAGCTACCCATCGCTCGCTATTTGATGGTTCTTTACAAGGTTTTCAGCGAACAGATTGTCAGGCATACAGTTTCCAAGGGCACCCTGAAGCAAGTCCAGGACCCCACGATGTAGCGCCAGTTTTTGATCAATTCATCGAATTCATGTCACAGAAATAGATGGGGACATAAGTTAAAAGATGCCAAAACGTAACGACATAAGCAGTATTTTAATCATTGGTGCTGGACCAATCATCATTGGCCAGGCCTGTGAGTTTGATTATTCTGGAGCTCAAGCCTGTAAAGCGCTGAAAGAAGAAGGTTACCGAGTCATTCTAGTTAATTCTAATCCAGCGACGATAATGACTGATCCTGAGATGGCTGATGCAACATACATCGAACCCATCCATTGGGATGTGGTTGAGCGGATCATCGAAAAAGAAAAGCCTGATGCAATATTGCCTACCATGGGTGGTCAGACCGCGTTGAACTGTGCGCTCGACTTAGCATCAAAAGGTGTTTTGGAAAAGCATAATGTTCAAATGATTGGCGCTAATCGCGAGGCCATTGATAAAGCTGAAGATCGTGAAAAATTTGCTAGAGCTATGGAAAGCATTGGTTTAGATATGCCAGTTTCTGGCATTGCCCATACTATGGAGCAAGCTTTTGAGGTTCAAAATAAAGTAGGATTTCCTTGTATCATTCGTCCTTCTTTTACTATGGGCGGCTCAGGCGGCGGCATTGCGTATAACAAAGAAGAATTCGAAGAAATTTGTGAACGTGGTTTGGACCTTTCTCCAACATCAGAATTATTAATCGATGAATCATTGATTGGTTGGAAAGAATATGAAATGGAAGTTGTTCGAGATACAAAAGATAACTGTATCATCGTCTGCTCAATTGAAAATCTCGACCCCATGGGCATTCACACGGGTGACTCAATCACCGTTGCTCCAGCACAGACACTAACCGATAAAGAATATCAAAATTTACGTAATGCCTCGATTAAGGTGCTGCGTGAAATCGGTGTTGAAACTGGCGGTTCAAATGTTCAATTTGCAACTAATCCTGAGAACGGTCGTCTGGTTGTGATTGAAATGAATCCCCGTGTTTCACGCTCATCGGCTCTTGCTTCAAAAGCAACAGGTTTCCCAATAGCAAAAATTGCTGCAAAACTTGCTATTGGTTATACATTGGATGAGTTACACAATGATATTACAGGTGGTGCAACTCCTGCTTCATTTGAGCCAGCAATTGATTATGTAGTTACAAAAATTCCACGTTTTAATTTTGAAAAATTCCCAAACTGTGATGCAACGTTAACGACTCAGATGAAGTCTGTTGGCGAGGTGATGGCAATAGGTCGAACTTTCCAAGAATCATTACAAAAAGCATTACGTGGATTAGAAGTTGGTGCCGATGGTTTTGATGAAAAAGCCGATCTAAAAGTCGAAGATTTACTGAACGTTATTAAACATGAAATTCGTATCCCCGGAGCAGAACGTATCTGGTGGTTAGGTGATGCATTCCGTGCTGGCATGTCGATGCAAGACGTCCACGAACTGACAGCAATTGATCCTTGGTTCTTAGTTCAAATTGAAGAGTTAATCACCTTAGAAGCAGAAGTAAGAGAG
>JAAGZM010000328.1 GCA_024206355.1 Gammaproteobacteria bacterium
ACTGCAGGCGTAACTGGAGTAACCGCAGATAATTTAGCTGCTGTAAATGCAGCGATTGCTGCAGTAGGAGTAGCAACAGGTGCTGATACAGTTGCTGAAATCCAGGGTATAGGTGATGGCGTAACAGACGCAATAGGCATAATCTCTGACTATGCAGAAAATATTAGCAATATGGAACCTAGAGTAGCTAAGTAGGCAACTGCAGGCTCAACTGGAGTAACCGCAGATACTTTAGCTGCTGTAAATGCAGCGATTGCTGCAGTAGGAATAGCAACAGATGCTGATGAAGTTGCTGAAATCCAGGGTATAGTTGATGGCGTAACAGACGCAATAAGCTTGATCTCGGCCTATGCAGCAGATAATAATGCTACTAGACCCGCGTTGGCTGATTGTGTAGATGCAGGCGGACCTGGAGTCACCACAGATAATTTAGCTGCTGTAAATGCAGCGATTGATGCAGCAACTGGAGCAGAGGCTAATACAGTTGGTGAAATCCAGGGTATAGTTGATAACGTAACAGACGCAATAAGCTTGATCTCGGCCTATGCAGCAGATAATACTGCTACTACACCTACATTAGCTGATTATGCAGTTGCAGGTGTAACTGGAGTAACCACAGATAATTTAGCTGCTGTAAATGCAGCAATTGATGCAGCAACTGGAGCAGACGCTGATACAGTTGGTGAAATCCAGGGTATAGTTGATGGCGTAACAGACGCAATAAGCTTGATCTCGGCCT
>JAAGZM010000045.1 GCA_024206355.1 Gammaproteobacteria bacterium
AATATCTAGATGACTTGAAAAAGGCGGACAAAAATTATCATGCACAAGCCAATAGCAAAGACAGCTAAGGCGCCGCCTAACAAGGCGTTGCAGCCGGACAAAATGCTCGCTACGCGCGCATTTTACCGCTGAACGCAGCGTAGCAATACAGGATGATGAACTTGTCAAAGCAACTGCCAAAGGTAAAGCCTTCGATGATGATCTAGCAAATAATGATAAGCTCATGAGGTTATGCAAAAGGCTTAACCTTAAAACCGTCTACGATAATTATCTTCACCAACTAATGCCAACCGATGATGGTCAAAAGATGGTGTTCACTTATGTCTGGTTATTGAACCCGCAAACACTTGACCGTTTTAACTGCGTGACAATTATGTCTGCTATGTTTCACGAGTCACTGCTTTACCTTGTCTGGTCGAAACGATATGGCGTGCAGTTTGAGATCAACGAAAAATTAGTTTCATTAATTCAATATCCCGTTCATCTAAATGGTCATAGACTGAAGCTTCATTGCGTACAGGATGAACATGATTGGATTAGTTCCAAGTTTGATAGTGATGTTCAAGAGGCTTGCGTCAGAGACATCGTTGAGTTTCTTTGTGATGTCGAAGGTGTGCCATCTGGCAGCATTGCGTATCGATACACAGAAGCAATTCAAGAGATGAATCTGCCAGACAGGTTTAATAAACTGAAATTATTACCCGGAGCAGCTTATGGTTTGAATAATTTGATCGATGTTCATCATATCATTTATCTTCAAACACAAATGCCTCATATCGATCTGCGAAAATATATTGAAGATGTACTTGGCATAACATATGACGAAATAAGAACGGCTTTCTATTACCACTTGGTATATCAATCAGTGATGCGGTGTAATATCAGAGCTAAGAAGAAGATTAAGAATGGTGACTACCTTGATGTGGAGACGAAATGGCCTGTACACATTTACCTTGGTGACGCCGGTGTTTGTCGCTACATCGCAAAACTTTTCAACATTTCATTTAGCGAAATCGAAGTAATCAACTCTACGCCAATACAAAAGCTGAAGAAAGAAAAACAGAAAAGAGAAATTGAGAATCAGAATAAGAAATCAGTTCTTGGTGAGACGGCAAAGAAATTTTGCATACGTCAAAAAGCAAATCGAAAAGATAAATACCCAGAGCTTAAAAAAGAAATTACCAAAAAAGCCAATGAAATAATGAGAGCTAATGATTGTGACTGGGGTATCAGTAGACCCTTGTTAAAAGCTTGGCTCGAAAAAGAATACCCACTGTAAAATCTCATCGAATACGCGCCATAAATAATTTCAACATTAACTGAAATTATTTATAGGCGAACAAGATGAACAAAGAGATCAAGCATTACTACGCATACCACGACTGGGATAAAGGCCACATGGTTGTCCGAGAATATACCAAAGGTGAACCAATTAAATGTGGCACTGAAATTAAAAAGCATGGCATGTCGATATTCATTGCATCACCACGGATACATTTCACTTCGGAAGAACCGCATATGTTTTTGTTGGACGGCATGAAAAACCACGACGATGAAGATGATGCGTGGCAGCACTTCCTTGATGAAGAGTTGGACTCGTATTATCGAGAATAAACACCTTCACCGACTACATAAATAACGACATAAACAACAACATTAATAACACCCGTCGTTGAAGGATAACAGCCAATGAACATACCGGAAGAATTAAAAACAACATACGGCCGACCGCCAAAGCTCAGCCACGAGCAGCAACTTGAAGCATACGATTTCCATACGCAACACAGCATCAGCCTAAGGGCACTGGCGCGTTTCTACGGTACATCTGTTACCAGTGTAAAATACGCCATAAAAGTGATTGGTGACGCTTCAGTGAAGGCAGAGAAGCGTCGATGGGGATGCTATGACTAGCTTGGTTGGTGCCGTTGAATGTTGGCTAGTCGGTGATGGGCCATATCTGATGTGGTAGTCTGTATCAGCTAGGGCATGTAAGCTATTGTTTGTTTTGCCCGACCCGCCCCCAAATTTTTCTCTCAGTTAAATTAAACTTTTTAATAGTTTAACTTCTTCAGCAATATTAATACTTGCATCTTCACTCTTTCCAAAAAAGTCTAAATGCAGTTGAAAAGATAATACAGTGGATGGAATCAGATACTTGTTTTTCTTCAGAATTGAAATGACGGCAGCTTTATGTAACTTGTAAACTACAATAAAGTCTTGTGCAATCGCTTCTTGAATGGCTGCATTTTCCTTAGTATTTGCAACAAAGGTTATCATCAAATACTCCGATAATTCCTCTGCAGAAGCAGATTCCTTAGAAACAAGCTGAAGATTCTTTTGGTACAAATTACCAAAGCTCTTTTGATTCTCAAGCTGACTTCCTTGATACGTTTCTAAAAGTGTTTCAATAACAACATCTGATTCATTATCACAACCATAACTCGATAAGGTTAGAGCAAAAAGAATTGATAATACCAATATTTTCTTCACCGATTAACCTCCACAGTCACAGCTTCACCTTGAGAGAAATTACTCCAGAAGCCATCGCATTTATTATTTACAGGCTCAATGGTAGGGCAAGCCAAAGAACCTTTATTGGTTGATGTGTACCCACAATGTGTAAACACACCCGTTGCAGTTGTATTCTGCCCATTTTTAGTTGAAGAGACATTACCCATAAAAACACCTTGCCTGACTGAGCCATCTCTATTGTCTGGTGAAGTCATATTAGTGACTGTACCATTATAGGTTCCTGTATTAATAGTGTTGTGGTTACTTGAGTTATTTGGCGTACTACTTCCGTTACCAGTCCATACAGTTTGTCCTGTAGATGTATCCGTAACAACTACTGTTGAATTATATGTCCCGCTACCATCTTGAGTGAAAGTTATTGTCTTATCCAACCCAAACGGATCAATATACATAATCGGATTACCACCGACGTATGCATAGGTATTCAACCCACCTCTTAACCCAATCGGATCACTCTGCAAATACCTACCTAAACTCGGATCATAATACCTAAAGTAGTTATAATACAACCCGGTCTCTTCATCATAATACTGCCCCGGAAACCTCAAGTTGACTGCGATGCCACTGCTTTGGGGCAATGCGTTCCCGAAGGCCTCGCTCTCCCACTGCCACACGACCTGGCCCGCTTCATTGGTGGCCTTTCGGGGCGTGGCCAGATGAT
>JAAGZM010000329.1 GCA_024206355.1 Gammaproteobacteria bacterium
CTGATCCAGATAATCCTGAATTCCTATGGAAAATTAGTAATAGTACAGCCGGTTTTTCAGAACTTGGTCAAACATGGTCTGTACCTGTGATATCTACTATTCCGGGTTTAACTTATGATCATGATAGTGATGCTGGTGATGAGTATCCTACACCTGAAGTGCCTAAACCAGTACTTGTATTTGGGGCTGGTTATGATACCAATAAAGATGCTACAGGTGTAGGAACTGCAGATTCAATGGGACGAGGTGTTTTTATAGTTGATGCCTTAACCGGAGAAAAAAAATGGAGCTACACTAGTTTGGAACATTCGGTTCCATCGGCTATTACTCCTATGGATAGTAATGGTGATGGGATATCAGATCGTTTATATTTTGGAGATACAGGTGGTAATGTATGGCGAGTTGATATGCCTGGCGCTGATATAGGAATAACTCTCCCTTGGCGTATTACTAAACTGGCTGATTTGAATGATGGAACAGTTGCAAATGATCGAAGGTTCTTTAATTCCCCAGATGTTGTACGTACCAAACATAAATTTTGTGTGGAAGTTTTCTCCGATACTCATGATCTTGCTGGTGAATGTAAGATAACAAGTATGATTAAATATTATGCGGTAATGATTGGAACAGGGGACCGTACTAATCCAAATGCAACGGATGTTAGTAACCAGTTTTATATGATCCGTGATTTGCAACTGAGCATATATACCACAGACCGATTAGGATCTAAAACAGATACATGTACGACTGAAGAAAAGACAA
>JAAGZM010000330.1 GCA_024206355.1 Gammaproteobacteria bacterium
AGTCTTGAAGCATATGATCGTTCATTTAAGAATAATCAGGATTTTATGGTAATGAAGCCTGATAGTGATTTCTTCAAATATATGAAAGATTCATCTGGTAAAAAGAAAAACTGATCACTAGTACTAACAAGTGACTGAGAATCCGGGCTTGTCCCGGATTCTCAGTTTTATAGAGTAGAAGTTTATGGATGGGAAAGACTTTTTAACTGCAATTGCGCTGCTATTAATCTTCGAGGGACTTATGCCATTTGCAAATCCTGAGAAGTGGAAAGAAATGATTCGTTCGATTGCCGAAGTAGAGGTTTCAAAGATTCGTTTATTCGGTTTAATGAGTATGTGTGCAGGTTTAATGCTTCTTTACTCTATAGGATAGATTTTCTTTCCAGAGAGGCGTACAATTCGCGATTTCATTTCGCAAAATGGTTTTTAAATCAGTGGTGATAAGATAAATATTATGGCAAAGAATGTTGTTATATTAGGTACTCAATGGGGTGATGAAGGTAAAGGCAAAATTGTTGATTTGCTAACTGACTCAGTCAGTTCAGTTGTACGATTTCAGGGTGGGCATAATGCTGGTCATACCCTCGTTATCGACGGTGTAAAAACAGTGCTACATTTGGTTCCTTCGGGAGTGCTAAGAGAAGGCGTTAATTGCTTGATTGGTAATGGTGTTGTACTTTCTCCTGAAGCCTTACTCAAAGAAATTAAGCAGCTTGAAGATTCTGCTGTACCAGTTCGAAATCGTCTTAAAATCAGTCCTTCTTGTCCATTAATTCTTTCTTATCACGAAGCGCTTGATCATGCCCGTGAAGTAAAGCTTGGAAAAGCTGCAATCGGTACGACCGGTCGTGGTATTGGCCCAGCCTATGAAGATAAGGTTGCAAGACGTGCATTACGTGTTGCTGATCTTGCAGATTTAACTACTTTTTCTGAGAAATTGACAGATATCCTCGATTTTCATAACTTTTCACTAACTAAATACTATGGTGTTGATGCGATAAGTCATAGCGAGTTGATGGCAAAAGTTGAAGTGTATGCTCGTGAACTATTACCTATGATGGAAGATGTCTGTGAGTTAGTACACGATTCTCGTGAAGCCGGTGAAAATATCCTTTTTGAGGGTGCTCAAGGCACATTACTCGATGTTGACCATGGTACTTTCCCCTATGTAACTTCTTCGAATACAACTGCTGGTGGAACTTCTACAGGTAGTGGTTTAGGGCCTAGTTACATTGATTATGTACTTGGTATTACTAAAGCTTACACTACGCGTGTTGGTGGTGGTCCATTTCCAACTGAATTGTTTGACGATGTAGGTGCGATACTTGCTGAAAAAGGTGATGAATTTGGTGCCACAACAGGTCGTCCAAGACGCTGCGGTTGGTTAGACGCTGTAGCACTTAAGAGAGCGGTTCAAATTAATTCTGTTACCGGTTTCTGCTTAACAAAGCTTGATGTACTCGATGGTTTAGAGACAGTGAAAATTGCTACAGCCTATCTTATTGATGGTGAACCACAAAAAGCAATGCCATGTGGCGCTGAAGGATTTGCTGCAGTAACACCTGAGTATATTGAATTACCAGGTTGGAGCGAAACAACTGCAGGTGCACAATCTTTGGATCAGTTGCCTGTTAATGCTCTTGCTTTTATTAAGAAAATTGAAGATTTAGTCGGTGCTCCTGTTGATATCGTATCAACAGGTCCAGATCGTAAAGAAACAATTATTCTTAAGCATCCTTTCAAATAAGAATAGAACCTGAAGGGAATTATCCCTTCAGGTTTTTCATCCTATATTTATCCACTATTTAGCTGATTTCAACGAAGTCTGTTAAGATTTACATCTATTTGCTTTTAAGTGATGGCGGGCATGCTTGAAAATACAATAAAAAAAATAATAGGTATTCGTTCTAATGAAGTAAAAGCAAGTATCTTAGCTTTTACTTATTTTTTCTGTGTTTTTTCTGCCTATTATATATTGAGACCCATTCGTGAAGAAATGGGATTAGCTGGTGGTGTTAGAAACTTACCCTGGCTATTTATCGGTACGCTTTTCGCAACGCTAATACTTGCCCCATTATTCGGTACGCTAGTGAGTCGTTATAAACGTAGCCAATTTATAACTATTTCATACCGATTCTTTGCCATAAATTTAATCGTTTTTTATCTCCTAATGCTTTATTCAAGCGTTGAAATGGATGTCGTACTCGGGCGAGTATTCTATATTTGGTTGAGTGCTTTTAATTTATTTGTAGTTTCTGTTTTCTGGTCTTTTGTCGCTGACGGGTTTGGCTATGAGCGCAGTCGTCGTCTCTTTGCTTTTTTAGCTGCAGGGGGGACAACAGGAGCTATTGTTGGTGCTTCAATAACATCAGGGTTAGTAGAGGTTTTCGGTCGACTACACTTAATGTTATTTTCAGTTGTACTCATCGAGTTAGCGGTATGGATCGTACGAGCACTTAATAAGGAATTTGAGCAATATAAAGATGAAGATAAGCTACCCGAAGCACCCATAGGTGAGAAACAGAGTATTATTAAACAAATGAGCGCAGGAATATCTCTGACAATACGCTCACCTTATTTATTAGGAATAAGCTCCTACCTTCTTCTATATTCATTTTTGTCAACTTTTCTTTATTTTGAACAGGCAAATATTATCAACAGTGCACTAGAATCACGCGTTCAACGAACAGCTTTATTTGCGCAAATTGATCTATGGGTAAACTCTCTAACATTATTAATGCAAATATTTTTAACGGGTCATTTGATGAGAAAACTAAGTATTACACTGGTACTTATTATTGTCCCAATCCTTACGGTAGCAGGTTTTATTTCACTGGCTTTTGCGCCAGTATTAGTAACGTTAGTCATCTTTCAAGTTGTAAGAAGGGCTGGAAGTTACGCCCTATCAAGACCAGCGCGAGAAACATTGTTCACTATCCTTGGTCATGAAGAAAAATATAAGGCGAAGAATTTTATTGATACATTTGTTTACAGATCAGGTGATGCATTATCTGCAGGATTGAATGGATTACTTGCTATGATAGGACTCGGAGTAGGTTCAGTTGCTTGGGTAGCAGTACCTTTTGCAGTGTTATGGACTGCCGTTGGTGGGTGGTTAGGTCATAAGCAAAATGAACTACTTGATCAAACAAATGCCAAAGAAAGCAACTAAAGGTATTGATGTTACCGAATATCTATGGAGAAAAAATGGCAACAAGACGACAATTTATAACTTCAAGTGCGGCAGGAATGCTCGCCATGACAGGATTTGTTCAGGCTGCCGGCAAAGTAGTAAAAGCTGATAAACCTTTGAAGATATTATTTTTGGGTGGTACAGGATTCCTTGGTCCACACACCATTAACAATGCTATTGCTAGGGGGCATGATGTTACCTTGTTTAATCGCGGACGTTCAAAGGAAGGATTATTTCCAGAGTTTGAGTCGATAGTAGGTAACCGTGATCCAAAAATAGATAATGGATTAGATGGATTAAAAGGAAGAAATTGGGATTGTGTCATTGATACATCTGGTTATGTTCCGCGCATTGTGAATACATCAAGTAAGTTGCTTTCTGAGCACTGTGATCACTATTTATTTATCTCTTCGATATCTGTTTATTCCGAGTTTACAAAAGTTGGTTTGGATGAGAAGTCAGCAGTAGGAACACTTGAAGACACCAAAACAGAAACAGTTGATGGTGAAACTTATGGCCCGCTAAAAGCATACTGTGAGCAGGCTGCAGAAAAGAATTTTAAAGGCAGAACAACTGTAATTCGCCCTGGCTTAATTGTTGGTCCTAGAGATAGAACAGATCGCTTTACTTACTGGCCTGTGCGTGTGGCTCAGGGCGGAGAAGTGCTTGCTCCTGGTGATGGGAAAGATTTTGTTCAATATATTGATGCTCGTGATTTAGGCGCATTTATTGTTCACTGTCTAGAGCAGAAAGCGATGGGTATTTTTAATGCAACCTCTCCGATTGCTGATGAGACTACTCTCGACATGTTGAATCACTGTAAGCTGGCTGTATCAAGTGATGCAACATTTACATGGGCAGATGCAGATTTTCTTGAAAGCCAAGATGTTCAGCCATGGAG
>JAAGZM010000331.1 GCA_024206355.1 Gammaproteobacteria bacterium
AAGGCGCTGTTTCAATTTGCTTAATGTGGCAGATAACTCTTTATCATCTTCAGGGTAAGGATAGCCGAACTGTGCAATTTCTACCCATTGATCTTCTTGCCCTTTATGAACATAAAATGAATAATCATCAACCAGAACCGCATTGCTAATATCTATATTGGGAATCAAGGTTAAATCCTTGGTTTTTCCCTGCCAAGGAACGAACTCAATGTTTTTAAACCACTCTGGAGCAAAGCCATCGGCTACAAGTAAATCCGCAATGTTCCTGAATCGTTCTTCTTTTACTGTGGTATACATGACAACTCTATCCGTGATGGCTTTACAGCCTTCTAGAAATTCAAACAAGCCAGGACGGGGAATTTGGCTCATGGAATTTGATAAAAGAGTGCCTTCAAGATCTAATGCTATAACATATGCCATAATGGAGAAATTTAACCTCATGTAAATAATAGTAAACAAAGAAACCTTTATATCTAAATGATGTTTCTTTACCAATTAAAAATGGTAATAAAATTATGGCTTTGGTACTAATTCGTCAATAGTGTATTTACCTTAGTGATAAAACCTTAAAGAAATGAGAGTGGCTGGTAAATTAATTACTGTGTATGGTGTTCAATACAAAAGAAAGTAAGAAACATATTGACAGGTAATATACAGAGGCGTAAATTCGCGCTCTCTCTTTTTCAACAGTAACTATACGGAGGTTTATGAATGATTTTATTTAATCCACTAAAGAGCCTCGCGTCCCTTACCTTCCGGTAAATATTCCGGTTTTCAGGGCCGGGCTCCACATAACTTTTTTTAAATTTTGAAGCTTACAGCTAAGCTATGGGTTATTGCGCTCGCATGCCTATAGAATTCTGTATGACTTTTGGAGCATGTAATGAATCAATCGAAGAGTTGGCTTATAAAGGCCAAAAAATTATGCGGTGAAATTGGGCCAGAAGATGGAGTAGATCCGCGAATTATTGCAAGAACAATGGAAAGAAAGTCAGGTAATCGCAAAAGCCAGCAACTTGCAAAAGAAGCAAGGCATGTGATTACGATGGTTTTTGCTGGTGAACTGTGCGATCCGGTTTTTGAAGATATTGAAATTGTTGATGTAACGGTGAGTGAAGACGGACAGTTTTTTGTGGTCTCACTTACTCAGGCTGACACAGATTATGAATATGATGAACAAGCTATTCTTGAGAAGTGTATGGTTGTGCAGGGATATTTACGGTCAGCCATTGCCCAAACCGTTAAACGTAAACGTGTACCATCGATGAAGTTTGAGTGGGTACCTTTAAAGAATGAGGTAAGTTGAAATGCCTATCTTTAAAACAATCAGCAAAGGGAAAGTGCCGGTAAAAATATATACCGATGAAGTAGAGCATTCAGCCATGCAGCAGTTATATAACATGGCGCAGTTGCCCTTCATTCACAGCCATATTGCAGCTATGCCTGATGTACACTTTGGGAAAGGTGCAACCGTAGGTTCGGTGATACCTACAAAAGGGGCCATTATTCCAGCTGCAGTGGGCGTGGATATTGGATGTGGAATGAATGCCATTCGATTGTCAATTAAAGGTAAAGATTTGCCTGACAATCTTAGAGGACTTCGACTGCTGATAGAAGAAGCGATACCGGTTGGCTTTAATATGCACAAGATTGACCGGGCAAGGCGTTCAACGATAAATGCGCTGTCTGGTGGATTGGATAGAATTATTGGCAAGCATAAAAAAATATATTCTATGCGGAGAAGGCCTTACCAGACCTGGATACGCCAGATAGGTACCTTGGGCGGAGGTAACCACTTTATCGAGTTATGCCTGGATGAGAATGACGATGTATGGGTCATGCTTCACTCTGGGAGTCGTGGTGTGGGTAATGTCATTGGTCAGTACTTTATCAGTCTGGCCAAAAAGGACATGGGCCGCCATCTGGTAAACCTTCCCGATAAAGATTTGGCGTACTTTACAGAAGGATCCAGTTACTTTGATGATTATGTTGAAGCGGTTGAATGGGCCCAGGATTATGCCATGGCAAATCGTCGAGAAATGATGCATTTGATTCTTAATGCACTGAAAAAGAAGTTACCCAAATTCGGGGTCACCAAGGAAGCGATAAACTGCCATCACAACTATGTCTCACAAGAAGTTCACTTTGGTGAAAGGGTGTTTGTAACACGTAAGGGTGCAATCAGTGCTGGACTGGATGAGCTTGGGATTATTCCCGGTAGTATGGGAGCTAAATCCTTTATTGTTCGAGGCAGGGGAAATCAACAATCTTTTTGTTCATGCTCCCATGGTGCAGGCAGAAAAATGAGCCGTAGTGCTGCTAAACGGCAATACAGCGAAGAGGATGTGGTTCAGCAAACGAAAGGCGTCGAATGTCGCAAGGATAAAGGAGTAATTGATGAGATACCTGCAGCATATAAAGATATTGATAAAGTTATGAATAATCAATCAGACCTTGTGGAGGTGATCCACACCTTGAAGCAAATTGTTTGTGTTAAGGGGTAGGTTGCTTCATTGGAATATGGATAGAGTTATGAATGACACCAAACTCAAGGGTCAGAAAATATGTGGATTGACTTCATGGAATGAAGTCACAGGCCGTTATACAAGAATAGTTATGAGAAGTTGGGTGAGTTTTTATGTTGAGCATATCAGGAGAAGCTCAAAATTTGGCAGAGGAGAAAAATATGAATCCTAAAAGTAAAGATAAGAGAAGTAAACGTGACCTCCATTTTCTAAATGATGATGGAATGGTTATATGTAATCATCGTGACCCCGAAGCAGCTCATCGAGCTGAAGTTGAAGGCATAGCAACTGAAAATATAGCGTCAGTAACGTGTAAAAAATGCTGGGAGTTTATGGGTAAAAAAAGGGGTGTTTAAAGCCTATCAAAAGTATC
>JAAGZM010000332.1 GCA_024206355.1 Gammaproteobacteria bacterium
GAACAAATTGAAGCGGATCAGGGACGGCGTGTATTTCCAAGTGAACGCCGTCGTTTGAGAGACGAAGCTGTCCAACAACTGTTACCAAAAGCATTTACAAAAACACAACTAACCTTTGCTTATATTGATACTAACTTGCAGTTGTTAATCGTTGATGCTAGTAGTCATAAACGTGCTGAAGAGTTAACTATTTTACTGCGACAAACATTAGGTTCTTTGCCTGTAATTCCTCCAATCGTAAATCAGGCTCCAGCCACTGTGATGAGTCACTGGTTGCTAAAGTCTTCTCTGCCTAAAGATATGCTAGTGGGTTCAGTGTGCGAACTTCGTGATGTTAGTGATAGTGCTACTGTCTTACGCAGTAAAGGGCTAAATCTGCAAAGCGATGAATTTCTAAGTCATATAGATACTGGTATGCATGTTATTAAACTTGAACTCGAGTGGAAAGATAACTGCCAATTTGTGATTAAAGAAGATCTTTCAATTAATCGGCTTACATTTAATGACATATTAAAAGAATCCTTAAAGGATCTTGATAATGATGATTTAGCCGGTCGATTTGATGCTGACTTTGCAATCATGGGCGGTGAAATAGCCGAATTACTACCACTAATCTTTGACGCTTTTGGTGGAATTGATAGCAGTACATTGGAATAAATTTAATTGTCCCATTCGAATCACCCTAAAAGTTTATTGTCGAATGATCAGATCAGGTAGGACACAAAAAGTTCCTTATTTGTAATATTTTTTTTCTTAAGATCTTACCTATGAATAGTCTTTAAATTGTTGTAATTGTCACCTATTGTGTAAAAATCCCTATGTGTATAGCTTGACGTAAGTCAAGGGATAGGGTAATTCTGCCTGATAGAAATCATCAGAATGCTATTTAACTTACATTATCTTGAATGATATAGGGTATACATTGAAATCTTTTAATTATTTTATTATTACACTACTATTTCTTATTTCAGGCTGTAGCCAGAAACCAGTTATGAAACCACCACCATTAGGACTTTCCTTATCTGGTACATGGACTTTTGATAAACAAGACGAGCAATCAATCCAATATTTAATAAATAGGATTAATCATGTGCCTCTGTACATTGGCAGCGGAAATTTTAGTCAACGAAAACAACAGATGGATAGCAGGAATCTAGAGCAAAATATGCTAAGAGACTTGTTGCTTGGTTTGTTTACGGTTGTTCCAAAAGAGATCTATATTTTACAAACTGATGATCAGATTTCCATAGATTTTGGTGTGGCTGGATATCATACTTTTGACCTCCTGACTAAAACTGAAGTAGTGTTGGATGGATTTAAAATAGATAGTTATGCAGGTTGGAAAGGAAATGAGTTTATTTTGCAATTGAATTTGGGACATTCTTATCAATTACTTGAAAAACTAACATTAATTAACAATAACCAGCAGCTTTTAGAAACAATTGAACTGAAATTTTTAGATC
>JAAGZM010000333.1 GCA_024206355.1 Gammaproteobacteria bacterium
GCTGGTTTAAAGCCATTAGTTTATACCTCTCCGCATTTTATTGATTATAAAGAAAGACTCAAATTTGATGGTCATTGGCTAACAGATGCTGAACATGTTGCTGCATTTGAAGCGGTTGAAAATGCTAGAGAATCTGAACAACTTACTTACTTTGAATTTGCTACATTATCTGCCTTAAAAATGGCTGAACTACTACCGATAGACGTATTGATTTTAGAAACCGGTTTAGGAGGTCGTTTAGATGCAGTTAACGTTATTAAAGCCGATATTGCTATCATTACGACTGTTGATTACGACCATCAAGATTGGTTAGGTGATGATCTTGTTAGTATTGCACGAGAGAAAGCAGGAATTGCTCATAAAGGCAAACAAGTCATTATCGCTGATCCAGAGTTTCCTTTAGCAATTATTCACGAAATAGAGTTAAGAACGGATCAGGTTTTTATAGCTGATAGAGATTTTTTACACCTTAATGTCGATAATGGTTGGAGTTGGGAAAATTCTCAACTAGGCCCTTGGTCATTCGAATATCTAACTTTTCCTTTTGCTAATGCGTCTGCAGCACTGCAAGCTTGGTTCTTATTGCGTGCAGATCAAGAGCTCACTGAAAGCTACGCAGAACAAGCTTTTTCAGAGATAGCGCTTAGTGGAAGGTTTGAAACGGTTGCTCAAAGTCCTGATGTGATACTAGATGTAGCCCACAATCCTCAAGCTTTTAGGGCTATGTCAGAGTTGTTAAATAATCAGTCATTTAATGGTAAAACTCATATAGTGTTAGGCTTACTCGAAGACAAGAATGCAAAGGCTTGTCTAACACCGCTATTAGCTTTGGTTGATCAATGGTATTTATCAGATTTGGAAGGTACTCGTGGCCGTTCAGCAATTAACCTAAAACAGTTACTCAATGATAGTGATATTGATGAAAATCAGTTACAGTGTTACTCATCTTCATTGGAGGCTTATAAGGCAGCTTGTCTTAGTGCTTCGGAGGAGGATAGAATTCTTGTCACCGGTTCATTTTATACGGTGTCTCCTGTACTGAAACTAGTGAGAAAAAAGTGAGCACAGAGCCAAATATCAAATATCGTGTAACAGGAGCAATGGTTCTTATTGCTTTGGCAGTCATTTTCTTTCCCCTGATATTGGATGGTCAAAAAAAGAATCAAACATTGGATTCAAAAATTCCTGAAAAGCCAAATAGTGGTGAGATCATTCTTGTCAATGTAAAAAATAAGACGAATGAACAAAAGCCAGAATCAAAACCTGTACAAACCGTCAAAGTAGAATTAGATCCTGTCCAACAAAACAAAGTTGATAAAACTGAACTAGCTGAGTATCAAAAGTCAGAGGTAAAAAAAGAAACCGTTTCTGTACCTGTTGTTAAGAGTGAACCAGTTAAGAGAGAACCACTGAAAGCTAAAGATAAGAAAAACGTCACATCTGATAAAAGGCAAGATAGACCTAATTATAAATCATCCGCCTTTGTTATCCAGTTGGGTAGCTTCCGTAAAAAAACGAATGCGCAAAAACTTGTTGATAAATTAAAAAAAGCTGGCTATAAGGCATACCTTAAAGCTGGAAAATCTAGTGAAAAATCAATTTATAGGGTACTTGTTGGGCCTGATTTAAAGAGACCACAGGCAGAGTCAAAGATAAAAGCTTTAAATAAAATTTCTGGTTTGAAAGCTATAATTCTTAGCTACGATCCACTTAGACATTAATCATTCATCATTTAATTTAGTGGCAGTTAAAAAAATATGTGTGGAATAGTAGGAATTGTAGGTCAAGAACCTGTAAATCAACGTATCTATGATGCTTTAACGATGTTACAACATCGAGGTCAGGATGCAGCCGGTATTGTTACCTATAATGAAGGTCATTTATCATTAAGAAAATCCAATGGACTCGTCAGTGATGTCTTCGCAACTCGACACATGAGAAGACTTATCGGTAATAGTGGTATTGGACATGTCAGATATCCAACTGCAGGCAGTTCAAGCTCAGCTGAAGCGCAGCCAATTTATGTAAATTCACCTTATGGCATTATTCTGGCTCATAATGGTAATTTAACTAATGCTGATACTTTGGTGGAAGAGTTGTTTCAATCAGATAGGAGGCATATCAATACTTCTTCTGATTCAGAGGTACTATTAAACGTTTTTGCTCACGAATTGCAACAATGCAAACATCATCATTTACAACCCAAAGATATTTTTAATGCTGTATCTGCGGTACATAATCGTTGTCGAGGTGCTTATGCGGCTGTTGCTATGATTAACAATCACGGGATGGTTTGTTTCAGAGATCCTAACGGTATACGACCAGCGATTATTGGTAGGCGTGAGACTGAAGCAGGTACAGAATACATGGTTGCTTCAGAAAGTATTGCTCTTGATAATTTAGAGTTTGAGGTATTAAGAGATATTGCGCCTGGTGAAGCAATATA
>JAAGZM010000334.1 GCA_024206355.1 Gammaproteobacteria bacterium
GCTGACACACCTGTAGCAGTTATTGCTGACGGCACGCGTATTGGACAGAAAGTTGTAACTGGTGTGTTATCCGATATATCAGAGCGAGTTATTGCACAAGGGCTTGAGAGTCCTGCAATGATTATTATTGGTAGTGTGGTAACACTAAGAGATAAGCTAAGTTGGTTTCGAGGGGAAGAGTAACGAAATTGACTCTGCCCCGTCGATCTAACAACTCAAGTATTATCTACTTGGATACGTCCTATGCCGTTTACTATCGGCTCAATTAATACAGTTTCTCTACCAATAAGAGCCTTACATCTCTGGTTGAGAACTCCTGAGTCGGGATTATCAATTTCGTTTTTTTTACTCCAATAGCGGCACTCAAATTATTTCTTAAAAACTACTTTTCCGCCCAAAATGGTCATCAGGATTTCGGTATCCATTAGCTTATCATCAGGGACCGTCATTAGATTCTGTGACAGGATGGCGATGTCGGCGAGTTTACCTGGTTTGATCGAGCCTTTGATGTCTTCTTCAAAGGCGGCGATGGCATTGCCCATGGTGTATGAGTATAAAGCCACTTCGCGGGTATATGTTTCCTGCTCCTGAAATTTTGACCCATCTGGTAGTTCGCGAGTTACGGAGCATTTAAAGCTACTGATGGGGTCAATTTCATCTACCGGTGGATCAGTGCCGTTGGTTGGCACTAGCCCAGCATCGTAGAGGGTGTTGAATATGTAGCCGCGCTCTAGCGTACGCTCTTTACCCAATCTGTCTTCGACCCACGGTCCGTCCGAGCAGGCAAAGATCCCCTGAACTGCCGGAATCACACCAAGATCTACAAAGCGCTGGATATCGGAGGGTGCGATCACCTGAGCATGTTCAATGCGCCAACGAAGATCTGTTTTATCGGGACTTTTCTTCATTTCAGCGCTGTAGATATCAAGAAGCTCTGTTGTTGCCCGGTCACCAATGCCCTGAATGGCGAGCTGATAACCATGTTTCATGGCCAGGCGGGCGGAATATTCGATTTCTTTTATGGGAACCACGTTAAGACCGTGACTCGATGGCATATCGCTATAAGGCTCATGGAGCCAGCCGCCGTGGGTGCCAAGAGCGCCATCAAGAACTTTTTCACCAATGGCGCGGATAGTGAGGAAGTTATTGCCATAATTTACCATGCGGTACTGATCAAGTTTCCCATCCATATCGGCGGCCTGTTCTTCAAAAGCCATCCATAGTCGAACAGGGATGGTGCCTTCATTGGCCATTTTCTTGAGCAAGTCCACTTCTTTGAAGTTGGTACCAAGATCCTGGAAACTTGTGATGCCGTATTTCAGGCTTTCCTTACCAGCGGTGATGATGGCACGGCGGAGTTCGGCTTCGACTTGCTCTGGTGTGCGCTGGGCTTCAAACTCGGCGAAGGCGTCACGTACCGCATCCTGTGCAGCTTCACGCAGCATTCCGGTTGCTCTACCGTCTTCCTTGCGGACGATTTCACCGCCTTCCGGTGGAATTGTGTTTTTGGTAATACCGGCAGCGTCCATTGCTGCCTGATTGGCAAACACTCCATGGCCGGATGTATGGATTAACATAACAGGGTTATTAGGGCTAACGGCGCTTAATGTGTCATGAACAGGGATGCCGTCAATCAGGATGCCTTCTTTGGTTTCCCATTTATCTTGATGCCAGCCACGACCTACAATCCATTCGCCTGGCTCTACGCCTTCAGCTGCACGGGCCACTTTGGCGACGATATCGGCAAAGCTTTTATCGTACCTTAGCTCAAGGCGGTAAAAACTGTCACCATAGCTAGTGTAATGGCCGTGACCTTCGATAAAGCCGGGGATGGCTGTTTTGCCTTCAAGGTCGATGACCTCTGTACTCTCACCAATCCACATAGAAATAGCTGATGATGATCCGACTGCTGCAATTTTATCTCCAACAATTGCAATGGCTTCAGCGTTTGGCTGATCAGGCTCGACGGTTACGACATTTGCATTAGTCAGCACCATATCGGCGACTGATCTGCTCTTTGCTCCTACTTCCAGTATTTTGTTTGAGCCACAGGCGACAATCAATAGCGAGCTTAGCCAGATTAATACTTTTTTCATGATTTCTCCTTTAATTATCGATTTAATTATGCCCTATATTTAAATAGTTAATATTGAAAGTTAAAATTGTTAAACCAACAAACCCAGTAATATTTAACTTAAAATTATCACTACATTTTTTCAAGAAAGCTTGCCCATAAAACGTTTTGGGCACTGTATATTAGATGATTTATTTGATAAATTATCTAACAACAGTAAAGAGTAAGTCCAGAGATCCTGAAGATTGCCAACCACAAGATACTGACTCTGGTATAAATAAAGCGTCACCAGTTTTAAATAATTCAACTTGCTGTTCGTCATCAATAAGCTTTAAAGTACCTGCCAAAACATAAATAAACTGATTGTTGGGGAATGTCTGAGGCTCTGAATTAAAAGCCTCACTTTCCCAAATACCAACAGTAAAATTTTTGCTCTCATCTTGATAACTGATATTCGACTTTTGTGTAGAACTATTGAGTTCAATACCAAAAGGGTGCTCTGTTGTTATCAACTCACGTTTAGGTTGCGTTTCAGGTTTGATAATACCTTCATA
>JAAGZM010000335.1 GCA_024206355.1 Gammaproteobacteria bacterium
CCCCAATCCATCATGGTTAAAATGCTTCCCATAGAAGAAATTGTGATGCTTTCTTTGGTACTTCGTGATGGTAAGTCGAACATAGTGAATTCTTTTTTATGACGATCAAACATAGCGATTTGATTAGACAAAGCCATGGTAAACCAGACACGATTTTTCTTATCAACTCGGATGGTGTGAGGATAATAGCCGTCATCCATTTCATAGTTTGTAAATTGTTTACTTTTGGGGTTGAACTCCACAAGCCTTTGTTGGTGAGAAGTAGTTATGAAAATGTGACCATCAATGGGTGACTCTGCCAATGAATGTATGCCAGCGAAGGTGTCATGTTTTGGAAAAGAGCTGAGCCGCTTTCCCATTATTCCACCATGGGTATCTGAACTTTCACGTTTAAGCTTGTAGAGGGTGTATTCCCCTGTTCTAGGGTTAAGCTCATACATTCTATCTTGCAGATTATCGCCTATATATACCATGCCATTTGAATGATAGAGTAAATCATGCATTTGAGAAAATGAATCGCCTATTGGCCATTCAGTGATCTTTGTATGTTGTAAATAATTATCCCAAGGAGTTCCTTTAGGGATTAAATGCGGATTTTCAAAAAGGCGCCCGTACTCACTAGCAAGAACTTCTGGTAAAAGTTCTTGAGCTTCATCATGGAGCCTTGAGCCATAACCAATCATTCGATAAATAACTTCTTCCCAATTTTCTTTGGGACGAGGGCGCCGGAAAAAACGCGAGCCCTGTTGATGGCAAAAACCACACTGCATGATGTAATGCTTTTTCAGATAAGCATCATTTTCTAAATTCAATATAGCAAGCCAGGTATTTGCAGGTCTTGATTCAGCTAGTAATAAACTATCAACTATTGGCTTCATAATTATTGATTTATTTTCATTTTCAATCATTTCGATATTGACGTCTTCATGTTCGGGTAACCGCAAGCGAATACGTGTTTTTTTATCGAGATAGGTAGTGAACTCTACGTTGCCTTTTTCATCGGAAAAGGCTGTATAAACAGTATTTGCACGATTAAGTTTTCGCTCAGGTGGATAGCCCATATCCGAGATGTCTAACGTATATCCAGAAACTGGCGTTTGCATTACCATGACATTGGCAAGTGGTTTTTGAAACTTGTCGGTTATAGTAAGTGTTGCAGCGTTAATGGAGTGTGGGATGAGTGAAAACAAAAAAACAGAACAAAGAATTTTAAGCTGAGCGGTCAACCTATTTGTTTTATAGTGGTTATTAGGCTGCATTTAAATTCCTTTTGATTTTTCTGACTCTAAGAATGCATCAATAACTTGCTCGCTAGTATATCGAGGTTGATGTTTAAAACATTCCTTGATTTTCTTATTGGATAACACTGGACGATACTTAATAAATTTCACCTGCTCTGGTCCATACTGAGTTAGACCTAGTGGTTTTGCAATAGTAAGCACTAATTGAATCAGTAAAGCAGGTAAAGGTAAGTAAAATTTACCTAACTTCTGAGCTATTTGCTTCATACTCAGTATACCGTCACCTGCAACATTATATTCACCTGTAATATCTGAGTGCACACCTTCTACCATCCAATCAACAGCATCTTCAGACCAAGTAAAATTAAATGGACCAGGATAGCCAATTAAACCAGTAATAAATTTTTGCTGAAATAAATTAACCACTGGCCCTTCAAAGTTTGGCCCTAAAATTGCCCCAGGACGAAATATTAGTTGTTTAAGTTGGGGATGCTTTTTTCGATACTCTGCCATGATCGATTCTACTTCTGCTTTATGCGCAGAATAAAAGTAATCTTCATTACCCCTAGGCTTTCGGTCTTCAGTAATGATATTTTTGTTTTCTGGATAATATCCATAGATCGCTCCACTGGTTGTTACCGTTATTTTAGTCACATCTAGAGAAACTGCAGTTTCTAAAAGTTTTTTTGTTGCAATAACGTCAATTTCATAAGCTTTTTCTCTGCTCATATTTTGTGAGATTTGTAAAATCGATGCTAGATGGATGATCTGCTCGGGTTTAATCTTATTAACCCATTTGGTAAATTTTGATTCTCGAAGATCATAAATTTGGTAATGAAGGTTATCTTTAGATGGAAATGGATTTGCTTTTATATCGGTGGCGAAAACCTCTATTAAATGATCAGAAGCTAATTGATTAACTAATCCTTGTCCAAGGCTTCCTGCTGCACCTGTAATGAGAATTTTCATTGCTTAATTTCTACCCAGAACCGACGAAATACAATAGCTATAAGTAAACCTGAAATAATATGCCAGGTGCCCCAAAAGGCGCTGATTAATGCCATAGCTGCCTCACCATTAAATTGAGAAAAAACAATAGCAATAGCTAATGATGAATTTTGCATGCCTACTTCAATAGTCGTTGCTTTATTATCTCTAACAGAAAGACTTAATAACCAGCCAGCCATAAATCCCAAGAATAAGGCTATGCCATTGTGAACAAGAACTAGCACAAAGATAAGTTCAAAATACGATAAAAATACTTGTTGATTACGGACAATAGCAATAACGATAAATACGATCAATGCAACAATACTGCTGTATTTTAGAATGATATGAAGCTTTCCAGCAAACGCTTCAAAAAAGTTTCGTAATAATAATCCTACTGATAACGGAATAGCCAACACGAAAAACAAATTAATGAATAAAGATGTGCCACTAACATTAATCGATTTCATCATGGCAACAGTTTCTGGATTTAATCCAGCCCAAAATAAAAAATTAAAAGGCATCATAAAGATCGCAACGGTACTAGCGACTGCTGTCATCGAAATAGATAAAGCAGTATTTCCTTTAGAGAGGTGGGTAATAAAGTTGGAGATGGCACCTCCTGGGCAGGAGGCGATAAGAATCATTCCAAGTTCAATTCCGGCAGGCAAATCTAATAGTAAAGTCAATCCACCGGTGACGGCTGGTAATATTAAAAACTGAGCAAGTAATCCAGAAATAATTGCCTTCGGCATTTTGATAACTGCCTTGAAATCACGCAGGTGAATATCAAGTGCGACACCAAGGATCATACTTGCCAGAACAATGTTTAAAATCCATTGACTATTGGCATTGTAATAAACCTGCCCAACTTCTAAACCAAGCTCCATACTTATTTTAGATATTCTTGTAAAAACTTCACATAAGCATTTGAAGCTATTATTCGATTCGCTTTCTTTCTAAATCCATGGCCTTCATCTGGAAATAAAACATATTCCACAGGCACGTTATTAGCTTTAATCGCAGCAACCATTTCATCACTTTCTACTTGTAGAACACGAGGGTCATTAGCACCTTGAACGACTAGTATAGGTTTTTTAATTTTCTCTGCATGGAATAGTGGAGAAATTTTTCTATGACGTTCTGCATCTGTAGCAGGATCGCCCATTTCAGCATAAAGATAATCTTTATAGCTTTCCCACCAAGGTGGAATACTATTAAGAGTACGTTCCCAATTGGTGACACCAAAAATATTGATCCCAACTTCAAATTCTTCGGTAAAAGTCATAGCTGCCATAGTCATATAGCCACCATAGCTGCCACCGATAATACCAATTCGATCGGCATCTACCCAATCAAGAGTTTCTAAATAACGCTTTGCAAAAACAATATCTTGTAGGTCATCTTCACCGTGCTTTTTATCATCGAGATGGAAAAAAGTTTTACCGTAACCAGAAGAACCACGATTATTAACAGCAAGAATTGCATAGCCATGATTAACCAAATGTTGGATAGCTGCACGATAACCTTGTCGAGATTGTCCACCAGGACCGCCGTGTATCCAGAGTAATGCTGGAACTTTATTCGTAGCTGAAGCACCTTTAGGTTTAAATTCCAGAGATGGAATATCTAAGCCGTCAAAACTTTTGAAACGAATAACTTGGCTAATAACTAATTCATCAGGTTTTATCTGAGGATTTAATGCCTGAGTTAATTGCTGAGCATCAGAACCATTCATATTATAGATAAAAAGATTTGATGGGGAATTATCGGCGTTAATATAGAAGGTCATCTTGCTATTATCACTAGCAAATCGCACCTGTCTTAAATCACCTGAAGGTAGTTCTGGTAACTCGATAGTTTTACTAGTGCTAGTATCTGTGATCGTTACTTTTGTCGATGCATCAACATTGACTCCAACTATTTGATAGCGACCATCGCGACTATAATTAATGTAGGCTATGTCCCAGCTTTCTTTGATAAAAGATTGACTCTTTTTACTATTGAGATCATATTTCCAAGCTTCGGTAAATTCACCAAATTGATCAGTTGTATAAACGAGGGTTGAACTATCACGAGAGAATATTTGAGCATTATAATTACCAGAGCTATTATGCTCAGTAATTAAGCTCGGAATGGTTTCGTTAGAATTTAAGTCTGCGAGGAAAATATCTGAGTCAGCATTATTCTTTACTTTACCTAAAGCTAACCATTGACCATTTCCTGATATGGCATCGAGGCTATAACCTTCATCATTTTGAAATGCTAACTCACGACTATAGTCACTAACTTTATAGCGATATAGGTCAAAAAACTTTGGATTCCGTTCATTAGTCGTGACATAAAATGATGAGCCATCAGCGTTCCAGTCTAAAAA
>JAAGZM010000336.1 GCA_024206355.1 Gammaproteobacteria bacterium
CGAGACGAGTATTCTGAGACTGTTGGTTATAAGATTGAGGGGCCGAATAAGACCGCAATATTTATTCCAGATATCAATAAGTGGTCGGATTGGCAAACTGACATCGCCGAGCTTATTAAAACCGTCGACTATGCATTAATTGATGCTTCATTTTATGCTGATGGAGAATTACCTGGACGTGATATGTCAAAAATCCCTCACCCTTTCGTTTCCGAAAGTATGGTACTGTTCGAGAGCTTTTCTTCAAAAGAGCGAAACAAAGTCTGGTTTATCCACTTTAATCACACTAATCCATTGTTACGTTTGGATAGTCCAGAGAGTAAGTCTGTACGCTCAAAGGGATTTAATATAGCTTCTGAGGGAATACGATTGCAGTTATAAATTTCATTAAGGCACTGTCTATTGAATCCATTTGTTGTTAACTTATAATACTTATTTTCAACAATCGCAGAATAAATCGAATGATTAAAATATTTTCTCAATTTTTAACTATTATATTTTTAGCCGTACTAAGCCTACACCCATCAAATATCAGTGCTGAAAAATTAACCATTGATCGCTTAGTCGCTAGCCCTTCTCTAAAAGGGCCTATCGCACAAGGAGTTAAGTTATCTCCTGATGGTTCTCGCGTCACATTCCTTCAGGGCAAGGTTGATAATTATGAACAGCAAGACTTATGGGAATATAATATTGCCGAGGGTAAAAAACGTCTGTTAGTTGATAGCGATTCTTTGCTCGATGGTGAAGAAGAGCTTGATGAAGTTGAGCTTGCGCGTCGAGAACGACAACGCATTTATGCGTCTGGAATTGTTGAGTATGATTTTTCTCCCGATGGGAAAGCGTTACTGTTTCCACTTGGTGGAGATCTATACTACCTACCTATTGGTGGAGAAGTTAGGCGTCTAACGCAAACCACAGCAACAGAAACCAATGCAAAAATTTCACCTATGGGAAACTACGTTTCATATATACGTGAACAAAATCTTTATGTTATTAATATCAAAACGGGAACTGAGCGACCGATTACCATAAAAGGTGGTGATGCAATCTCCTTCGGCATGGCTGACTTTGCTGCCCAAGAAGAAATGTATCGTTTTTCCGGCTATTGGTGGTCAAAAGATGACAGCACCATTGCATTCACCCGTGTTGATGAAAGCGCTGTACATTTGATGCAACGTTATGAAATTACAGGCAGTGGCGTAACGACAATTCCTCAGCGCTATCCTTTTGCTGGAACTGCAAACCCAATTGTTGAATTATTTGCTATTAATCTGAAAAGTAGCAAAGTTCGTGAAATTGATTTAGGTATCGATAAAGACTTTTATCTTGCTCGAGTCAATTATTCACCCGATGGTACTCTCGCCATACAAAAACAAAGTAGAGATCAAAAACGACTTGATTTGATATTCGTTGATCCGCAATCATTTAAACAAACAACCGTGCTAACTGAAAAGTCTGATATCTGGATTAATTTGCATAGTGATCTTACTTTTATCGATGGCGGTAAACGTTTTATTTGGACATCAGAACGTTCCGGTTTCAACCATGCTTATCTTTATGAGAAGAATGGAGTTTTAGTACGCTCTATAACTTCTGGAAAAGGTATTTTGTCATCAACAAGCCGCTCCGGTGGTGCCATTAGAGGTATTGATGAAAAAGCGGGTTACCTTTATTTCACTGGATGGATGGAAGTGCCAACAGAGAAGCATCTTTACAAAGTATC
>JAAGZM010000046.1 GCA_024206355.1 Gammaproteobacteria bacterium
ATTGAGTATGCAAGAAAAACAATGCCTGAGCTTAATTTACCAAGGGTTTTACCGACAAAAAATGGTGATTTTATTACCATTATTAATGGCTTTGCCATTCGCATGTTAACTTTTTTAGAAGGGGAAATTTTAGGACAAGGAAACCATAGCCCTTCAATGTATAACAGTATAGGTCACTTTATGGGATGTTTTTCAAAAGCTATGCAAGACTATAGCCATCCTGATGCGAATCGAGCAGATGATCTTTGGAATCTAGATAACATTATGGTTTGTAGGCAGTACTTAAGTGATGTAAAGAATGCTGATGATCGCAAACGTATTGAACATTTCTTCCAGCATTACATAAATGACACTTTGCCTAAACTACCATCTCTTCGAAGAGCAATTATTCATGGCGATGCAAATGAACAAAATTTGTTAGTTGGAGCAGAATCGTCTAATGAAATTACCGGTCTAATTGATTTTGGTGATTTGCAATTGTCGACGCTTGTCAATGAAATAGCAATTACCATAGCATATGCACTCTTAGGGGAAGATGATATTGAAATGGCAAGTCGGGAAATTCTTCAAGGCTATACCAGAGAATTTCCATTAGATGCGACAGAACTGGAAGTATTGCCTAACTTGATTGCTATACGTTTGACGCAAAGTATTCTGATGAGTTCTCATCGTGCAAAACTGTTCCCAGATAATGAATATATTACAATTTCTCAAAAACCTGCTAGAGCATTGCTCAAAAAACTTTACGATGAGCCGTTTACACTATGCGGCCAGCTAGAACAATAAGTTGTTCGTACTGTTTTTGAGTTATAATCGAACTTAATTCATTCAAGGCTGATTTTTAATGACTGCATTTCAACGAGCCAAAGCTTATAAAATTCTGATAGCTGATCTTATTGGTTTAAAATTTGATAGTGAAGGCCAGCCTGATCCAAGTCAGGTACAAGACTATATTGAAGATAGAGGAGGTATTTTTTACCGGTCTGGAATTGAGGCAGATCAAGAATATACAAAAGGGAATCTGCATTTTTTTTACCTGCCTGATCTTAGCAAAGAGCAAGAAATTCTTGAACACACAAGCTCTGGTCAATATGATGCTTTGATCACCGCAGCAACCGTTATACCTGCTCTGGCGCAATTTGATTTTGGTGGTGTGCGCATTGGTTCAGGTACCGGCAATATGGGTAGCGCAAGCTGGGGTGGTGGCAATGGTGTTGGTGGCATTGCTCCTTTGATGAATACACCAAGTTTAAATTCCTGTGCGACAGCACAAATGGCTATGAAAGCTTTGCTTGAAGTTTGCCCAAATTTACCGGTTCATCAAATGCATGAACGTGTAGTGGCGGGTCAGTTTGATACGGGTATACATCTACGTGATTATCCAACTGAAAAATTAAGTAGCAAACGCATTGCTATCCTGGGTTTTGGCAATATTGGTCAGGAAATGGCAAAACTGACTCGGGCTTTTGGTATGACAATAGTAATTTATGCACGCTCTAGCCATAAAAAATGGATAGAATCCCAAGGCTATATTTTTGCTGCAACTCCCCAGCAAGCAGCAGCAGATGCTGATGTTATTAGCATTCATACAGGTCTTGGCTCCTTTGATAGAAATAAAAAAACCTTCGCTAATCAGGGAATGGTGGATGCTACTGTACTTAATGCTATGAAATCAGGTGCTATAGTGATCAACTATGACAGAGGTGAGATCATTAATACCGATGCGCTGGATCAGGCATTAGGTAATGGACAGATCAGTCATGTGGCTATTGATGCTGATCTCTTTATTGTTAATGAGAGTGATGATAAACAAGATAGACAACTGTCAGGGCCGATGTTGCCTTATCGTGAGATGGAAACACGCCATCAAGGAAAACTATCCTTGTTACCCCACGCTGCTGCAGATACTGAACACTGGTCTCGGGTAGAAGGTGCGATACAGGCGGTTGATCAGCTTTATGAGGTCATTGGGCAAGCTTCTGTGATCAATTTAGTTGGTGACTTACCCGATGGATATAACCAGGGGGGTAAGAAAACAGCAACAGGTGTGGGTAAGATATCCGATTCAAATATTCTCGCTCTGACTAGAGACCCAAAGCAACTAAAGCAATTAGCTCTTATGTCAAAGGAAATGTACAAGTTCTGGACCAGTTTGGCTGCACAAAGTGATGAACAACAAGGTCAAGCTCTGATCAAAGGAAATACAGAGCAACAGATCCTTAATATCAATAGCTATCTAACACAGCTAGAAACTTTGGGGCTGCGATGTCCCTATGAATCTCAGGAGCTATAGGTCTAGTAATTAGAGTGATTGCTCAGCTAATTAACCAGCAAAAAAATGCACCACAGAAACAGTTATTTAATACCATACCTACCAATATAAATGTTACGGAACTGATCATAGCAATTGTAGATCAGGGCTTTGGCGGCTCTACAATATGCTCTTCACTAGCATCTTCATCAACATAACCTATTTTTGATATCTCTTTTGCTTGCTCTTTACTCAGTGGATAAATTGAATTTATGAAACATTTAATGTTATTTGGTTCAAGAACTGAAATAGCATCAAATTTTGCTAACAGTGATGAGGCATTATTGTGAATAATTAAACCAGTAGCAAAGGATAGATTGAAACATCTTCGTTGTAGTTTAATTAAATATGGTTTGTTTATTCGAGATGAAATAATCAGGTGTTCATCGCCAAGTGATGACCAGCTATAAAATTTGAAAGTACTAATTCTTTTAACCGATTCAAGTTTATTAGTTTCACTATTGTACGTTCGCTATTCGTTATCGTAGCGCTGGAAGCACAGGCTGAAATCAATAAACAGGTGAGTATCGTAATAATAGTTTTTATTCGCATATTTTTCATTCAAGTAACTTCATTTAATCTATGATTCTAGGATGGTTGTGTGATCATATGATATCATTAATAGTAGTGTTAAACTCATTTTCTAGATTCAATTAATAAAATATACCTTAGTTTGAAAAAAGCACTTTTTAATTATTAATTTAATCGATAGAATTAACAGATCTTCCCAGCTGAGTTTTTTTTATGACTTTTAGAGTTTGTTTCATAGTTTTTTTAATTAGTGTCATGCCTGTTTCATCTGCAAGTAATCTGGTTGATTTCAATAAAACATTTTCAGCTAGTGTTGCAGAGGCATTCGAAAAGTACAGTATTCCAGGTGGCGCCTATGTGATTGTAAAAAATAACAAGGTAATTGCCATAGAAACCTTTGGTCATACTGATAAAACCAAGTTACAAAAAATCAATGCTGATACTATTTTTCGTTTGGCTTCAGTATCCAAATCATTTGCTGCAACAATTACTACCATGCTTGCCAATGAAAAACTCTTAAGTTTATCTGATCCTATCACTAAATATGTGCCTCATTTTACTCTGGCAGAAGAGGGTGCTGCTGAGCAAATTCAACTTAAGCATATATTGAATCATTCATCTGGTCTAATGCCAAATACCTACGATAACCTGTTGCACGAAAACTGGAGCATGGACAAAATTATTGGTCGTTTTAATCGTATCATACCGATCTGTAAACCTGCAGAGTGTTATGGCTATCAGAACATTGCATATGGTTTCTTACAATCAGCGATAGAAGCTAGTCAAGCTAAAAGCTACTCAACTTTACTTCAAGAAAAAGTTTTTTCTCCACTAGATATGAATACAGCATCAGTTGGTATTGATATATTTCTTAAACAAGCCAATACAGCGAAACCTCACATTCTAAAAAAACATATCAAAACTAATGATACAGATGCAGATGGTAATCCAATCAATCAATACATTTGGAAAAAGGTTAAAGTTGAACCAGACTATTATAAAGTTGAAACTGCAGCAGGCGTCAATGCCAGCATTACTGATTTGGCAAAATGGTTAATCGCAAACTTAGGTTATAAACCGACAGTATTGTCTGCTACATTATTAAAAGAATTAATTACTCCACGGATAAAAACTAAAAAAGATCTGCGCCGTAAATATTGGAAAGAACATTTAACAGATGCACACTATGGTTACGGCTGGCGAATTTACCAATTTAAAGATATTCCAATTATCTATCATTCAGGCTGGGTGTCTGGTTTTCGTGCTGATATAGGATATTCAAAGGATCTAGATATCGGTTTTGCTGTTTTTATTAATGCAGAGTCTAATATTATTAGTAAGATATCAAGTGACTTTTGGGATCAAGCCTCAGAACAAATATCTTTATTTAGTGAGAAACAGGCATTAAATAGTGCTATCAGTGAATTCAAAGAATAACTAAAAAAGA
>JAAGZM010000337.1 GCA_024206355.1 Gammaproteobacteria bacterium
CAAGCACAAAGATTCCTGAGTGCTCATGCAGAAGTTTATAACCTGTTTAATTTGGGACGTCATTTACTTTCAGCCAAGAATTACAGGATGTTCAGAGATCGTGCTTTCACGTCTTGGGAAAAGGCAGTGACAGTTTGAATGTAAATTGATATTGGACTTTTCAATTTGCAGAAGTTAACTTGTCAATGCCAGCAATACCATTGTTGCCAATCTATTTAGATATTCTAGTCGGGATCTTTTTCCTGTTCTTCAGCTTTTTGTTTGGCTTTCAATGCTTCTATAAACCCTTCGAATTGTTCCTGCATATTAGCGATGCTACGCTCAATTTCCATCTTCCAGGTATCACCAAAATTATTCGTGCTTATTATCTCTCCCTGATCACATAAAAAGTAGATCCGCGAACCCGTTGTCAACTGAGGCAATAATGTTTGACAGTCTTCTCTTGCTGCGGCATGAGTTGTCCAGCTTTTTCCGTTAGACACATTTGCCAGATCACTTGAAATAACCATAAGGCCACTTTTACTGTTTGATGCCTGTTTTGCTCGACCCAGTGTCACGATTTTGCCATCAGTTGTAATCGCGGGTAGGCTGACATCAGCTTTGTTGTCACCAAACCAATTCAAACTGCGGTTGACTTTTACCCAGGTTAGACCATCGTCCCGACTGATAATTTGAGAACCAACTCCATCCCATTGACTCACCTCAACGCCTACCAGTATGCCATTTGAGACTTGAGTCATGGCACGAAGAGACAGGCCTTTGGCTTTAGTCCAGGAACCATCAACTTCATTGAAATCATGTTGTTGATTATCGTTAAATACCCGTAATAAACCTGATTGAGTAATAAATGTAAAGAGCCCACCATTTTGAATTAACCAATCGTTTGGATCTTTTTTAGTGAAACTTCCAATCTGTTTCCAGGGCTGATTGATAGTATTAAATTGATATAAACGATATTGTTTCGCGGAGCTGGTAAGTGCATAGGCAAAGGCATCTGTCTGACCAAACCAGACAATAGCCTCTGTAGAGTCAAGAGGATTTTCAAGTTGCCATTGTTGCCAGTTATCAGAGACAAATAGTTGACCCAATTCACCTCCAACCAGCACTTGTTCATTTAGCTCAAGCGCAGCATAAAGCTGAGAATTAGTAGGTAAATTGATTGTTTGCCATTGTTCGTCTTGTAAAACATTAAGTCTACCGAATTTGGCTCCCAACACTTTCTTGCCACTTTCACTAAACATAATTGAATTAGCAGCAAAGGCATTTTGCTCAGCCAATTGACTCAGGTTCTTGCGTAAATCATCCAATTCGTCTTCAAGCCAACCGATTGGTTCCTTATTGCCTAACTGTTGTTTTATAATTGGATAATGACTGATCACAAATTGGCCAAGGGTCTGTTGCTGAAAGCTTCGGGTTACAAAGGCTTTAGATGAGGATTTAGAACTCCAAAATGAGCGCTCTTTTACATTGAGTAGCGGTTGAAAAATGATAGAGCCCAAATCCGTCAAGGTCTTTGATTGGACTTTAAATTTACCGGCAGAGTAGAAAACAGGCATTGATATCCAGGACGAAACATTACCGTCATTGTAGTAGCTGTATAAGGATGAAATGACGTATTTGCCTTCTGGCATATTGCCGATGAAAAGTTGGCTATCTACTGTGCCCTTGTAGACAGGATGAAAAGAGTATATATCTGGATCCCATTCTATGTCTTTTTTATCAAAGGTCTTTCCATTACTGGTCGCCTTTTGTTTGGCTTTCTCTTCAGCAGCACTTTTCAATGCATCCATGTTATCCAGGCGCACAGCAATGACTTCTGTCCAACCTTTGTGCAATGGTGCAAGGCGATCAGTGTTACTGATTACCTGAACAGCCACTACGCCAGAGCCCACTGGTAAGGGTTTAGTGCTATCTATTGAAGTGGAATGAATCGTATAAGTCGCACAACCGCTTAGAAAGCCTATTGCCAAAAGTGTAGCTAAAAAAATATTTCGCATTAAATGTTCCAATTATGTTTAATTAAACCCATGTAAGGTGAGCACCTTAGCTCGACCTGAATGATAACCTAATGGG
>JAAGZM010000338.1 GCA_024206355.1 Gammaproteobacteria bacterium
CTTTGGTGGTTATTTCCACCTCATGGTAAGTACACTAGAGCATCTATAATTCATGACTATATGTTAAATTCTGAATTAGTTAGTAGAAAGGATGCAGACCATTGTTTTAGAGAACAATTAGAGCTAGCTAGAGTTTCATACTTAACAAGGCAGAGTATGTATATTGCTGTTAGAGCTAATTCTAAGGTTAAAAGATACTTAAGCAAATGAAATTTATAATAATAAGTATATTGATAGTATTGAGTTTATTTGTAGTAAGACTACGTTTAGGCAGAGAAGAAGATGTAATGAAAGCTAAGTTTAGTCTTGCTAGAAATAGCAAAGCCAACAGATTATTGATTGAAGATAAGAAACGTAACTCTAAATATCATCCATTAAATTAATGTCTAGGGAGGCTTTGCCTCTTTGTTGGTTAATATATATTAAACAAACTAGGAGAATATAATGAGTAAAAAAATTAAATGGTCACATGAACTAAGAGTTAAAATGTATAGGGCTGTAGTATCTGTAATGGGATTACCTAATGACTATC
>JAAGZM010000047.1 GCA_024206355.1 Gammaproteobacteria bacterium
ACAGCCCTGATTGGGTTGGTTGGGTATGGTAAACGTAAATCGAAGGTTCCTGTTTAGCCCATCTAACCTAATACCTTGTAACCCTGCGACAGCCCATCGCTGCCAACGCGTTATATACAGTCCCAGAGTAGAAGCCATCTCATTTGAGGTGGCTTTTTTTATTCTCAGTTGCTCATAAAGCTGGATGATATGTAAAGCGTGTTTTTTCTAGGTTTTTTCTGCGCTTCTTTTCTTTGTCATCATCGTTTCCTCTTCAGGTTAACGATGAGCTAAAACTGTCTCTTAGGCAATCAGGCTAAACTGTCCAACTGGGGCTGACGGGGTACAGGTTCCTATGGCTTTTAGTTGTTCGCTTCCCCTTTGCGGTCACTAATATTCGTAACTCCAGGATCTAGTTCGTATACTAAAAGCAGAAAAGCCGTTTTCTGAACGTTTGATATATTTGAACAAAGAGATAAAGTATATTGGGATGAAATTGGCTGACGTTCGCAGTAAAGCGAGTAAAGGATAGAGCGATGATATTCAGGAGCGGAATAGTTGTACTGCTATCAATAACAACTTTCATGGCTTACGGTCAAGTGAACTATGAGGTAAGGGGTACCGTGCAAAACTGCGTTAATGTGCGCGAAGAGCCCCGGACTTCAGCTTCTTCTGTCGGATGTCTCTCCGCAAACACTAACGTGATAGTTACTGAAACTGTTCCATTTTGGCGGAAGATAACATTCGATAATAACGAAGGCTGGATAGCAAAGAAGTTTATTATACCCACAGAACAACCACCCGCACCGCAAACTGACCGCTGGCTTGAAGTACACTTTGTTGATGTAGGGCAAGGTGACGCTATTTGGATAGTTACCCCTGATGATGGAATAGATGGTAATGGGAGATTCGAAGGACTCAATATAGTAATCGATGGTGGCCCATACTCAGCAGATGATAGTAACCCACTACTGCCTTACTTGGAAAGTAGGGGTCACCATGGGGCAGTTATTGACGCCTTAATCGTTACCCACCCCCATGTTGATCATTATCGGGGTGCTGAAACACTAGTCAGGCACTTCGTAATTGATCACTACTATGATCCAGGGTTTCCCGCTACACAAATTGGTTATAACGCATTTGTCGATTCACTAACCTCCACTGAAACGGCCGTAAATAACATTCACCGTGGGATGAACAATTTTGGTGTGCTTGATTGGGGAAGCGAACTTAATGCAGAAATACTGTATTCTTGGCCTGGCGTTAATACCGGTTTAGGAAGTGGGAGCACTAGAGACAACAATACATCAATTGTGCTTAAACTGACTTATGGTAATCAATCGTTTCTATTTATGGGGGATGCTGAGGGGAAGACACGAACGGGCTCTGTCGATAATCCGAAGTATGTTGAAAAGATGCTCCTCGACCAAAATGTAGATCTATCTGCAAGTGTTTTGAAAATCGCTCACCACGGTAGTGAAACATCCAGTACCACCGACTTCATTAGCGCAGTAAGTCCAGAAATTGTGGTGGTTCAGTCGGGTCGGAAATGTTTTAACGGGCGACAATTGCCTGATATGACAACGCTACAAAGATACTGTGATAGTAATAGTGCGACACGGTTTTATCGCACCGACCATAATGATGAATCGTTACTCGAATCGGATGCAGTGAATGGTGATCATATAGTCTTTAGAACAAATGGGCAGATGCTAGAAGTGCTAAGCGGAGCAGAATCTAATTGTTCTAATCTACCGGCTCAGGTACCCATGCCGCAGTGTTAACCAGTAACAGTACTAAGTATTCAATCGACAGAAATCAGTTAACCAATGTGGATGCCTAGCACTGATTACTAAATGGAGGTTTTCCGAGTGAATAAACTGAATAGCTTGTTTCTTACCATAGCAGCCATTTTGCTATTCTCGTATACTGGGTTATACAGCCTCCGCCTAACTCCGTTAACCGAGAGTCTGTACAAATCACTGTTAGGTTAAAAAATGGAGTATCAATGACCGACTTTACCACTGGTGAAACAATACAAGGAATGCTGTTAGAGACTTGTAGAGATGATGGCATTTCTCGTCCAAGAGTTCGTGTGCTTTGGGATCAAATACCATCTGACTGGAGGGTTGAGTTTCCAAGAAAAATTAGAGAGGAGTATAATCTTGGTAGTAGGTTTAGAGCAGATATCAAAGTTTGTCAAAAACACAATAAGGATGGTACAACTAAAGGTCAACGATACTTAAGAGCAGACACAAAATCTATAAATCACATAAAGGACTTTATTCCCTCTACAACAGTCAAGGCTGTTTCTCGAAAGGGATCAGCGGATGGAAGAACATATGACTATTTAGGTCAAGACAATCATATTGGTTTACTTGCGAAGTTGCGTGACGATGCATTAACGGTAATTACTGAATCTAAAATAACTCAAAATATAAGTACTCAACATTCTAGAAACGAAAAAATTAAGAGCTATGTAAGGCAAAGAGCGTTAGGTATTTGTGAGTGCTGTCTAAATCCCGCTCCTTTTATATCTCGTTCAGGAAGGCCGTATTTAGAGGTTCATCATGTTCAACAATTAAGTGAAGGTGGTGAAGACTCTATATATAACGCTGTTGCAATTTGTCCTAATTGCCACGCAGAAGTAACTGTAGGCGTAAAAGCAAACGAAATTAACCAACAATTACTGGACAAATTGAGACAAATAGAAATAACCTAACAAGTTGCTGCATCAGAGTTTACGGTTAGGTTTAAATACAAATGACAGATACCGAACGTGAGATTTCGATACGTCAGCAAGAAAAATCTGAGTTTTATGTCGTAACTCTAGTTTTCACATTGCTCTCTTTAGCCATTCAAAGTGCAGATTTTGAAGGCAAATCTATATCTCATTCCTTTGAAATAATTGGGTGGATTGCCTTGTTAGTTGGCGGACTAAGCGGATTATCTTACTTAGAATGGCTCCCAGCCCTAAGACTCCATGCTGTTAAGAAAGATGAACTTCAGGTAACACCAATGCTCAGTTGCCACTAATCTCTGCTGCTGATTTAGGAGGCTCCCTATTTGCTAGTATCTTGTAGACTTCATCCTGTTCTAGATTCCCCTCTATTTGAAACAGGATGTAAGACCAGTCAATTTCGGCATCAGCATA
>JAAGZM010000048.1 GCA_024206355.1 Gammaproteobacteria bacterium
CAACAGGGTGATGACGAGTCCGGACGGCGTGACGTGGACGAGCCGGTCGAGTGCTGCCGATAATGTTTGGACATCCGTGACGTGGGGGGGTCCCGCTGGATCGGAGACGTTTGTTGCCGTTGCTTCCAGTGGCACTGGCAACAGGGTGATGACGAGTCCGGACGGCGTGACGTGGACGAGCCGGTCGAGTGCTGCCGATAATTTTTGGCGTTCCGTGACGTGGGGGGGTCCCGCTGGATCGGAGACGTTTGTTGCCGTTGCTGACAGTGGCACTGGCAACAGGGTGATGACGAGTCCGGACGGCGTGACGTGGACGAGCCAGACGAGTGCTGCCGATAATGATTGGTTATCCGTGACGTGGGGGGGTCCCGCTGGATCGGAGAAGTTTGTTGCCGTTGCTTACAGTGGCACTGGCAACAGGGTGATGACGAGTCCATGAATGTTACGACAGTCTACCAATTGGTATCTTTGTAATCGATCCAGTCATCCGTATTGCGTGCTGACGACCCGTTCGAGTACGTATCCCAGCAAATCAACGTGGGGCAC
>JAAGZM010000049.1 GCA_024206355.1 Gammaproteobacteria bacterium
ATCAATAAAGTTTATGCTGGCAGAAACGGTATCATTGGTGCATTGAGAGAAGAATTAATTGATACCAGCAAAGATACGAAGAAATCTATTGCCGGTCTCAAGCATACTCCATCAGGAGCTTTTGGTTCATGTCGCTATAAATTAAAGAGTATTGAAGAGAATCACGCTGAGTATGAACGCCTAATTGAAGTCTTTAAAGCTCATAATATTCGTTACTTCTTTTACAATGGTGGTGGAGATTCGATGGACACTGCTCATAAAGTTTCTCAAATCAGTGAAACCATGGATTATCCTATTACTTGCATTGGTATTCCGAAGACTGTTGATAACGACCTACCAATCACAGATAACTGTCCAGGATTTCCGTCAGTTGCAAAGTATGTAGCAGTTTCTATTCGAGAAGCTGGCTTCGACATTGCTTCTATGTGTGAATCATCTACTAAAGTATTTGTGATGGAAGTCATGGGACGTCATGCAGGATGGATTGCCGCAGCAGGTGGTTTAGCTGCTGAAGAAGAAGGTGATGCACCTCATATTATCTTATTCCCTGAAATTGCCTTTAATAAAGAGAAGTTCCTCAAGAAAGTTGATCGATGCGTGAAGAAATTCGGCTATTGCGCTATCGTTGTCTCAGAAGGCGCTGCTTACAAAGATGGTACATTCCTTGCTGATTCAGGAACCGTAGATGCATTTGGTCATAAGCAACTCGGAGGTGTAGCTCCTGTTGTTGCTCGAATGGTTAAAGAAGAATTTGGTTATAAGTACCACTGGGCAGTTGCTGACTATCTACAGCGTGCGGCAAGACACATTGCTTCTGCAGTTGATGTTGAGCAGGCCTATGCACTTGGCAAAGCAGCTGTAGAGCTGGCACTTAAAGGCAAGAATGCAAGCATGCCAGTTATCATTAGAAAGACGACAAAGAAATACAGCTGGACAATAGGGGAAGCTAAACTTGCAGATGTAGCTAACGTTGAAAAGATGATGCCAAGGAATTTTATTAGTCGCGATGGGTTTAATATCACCGAGATATGTAGAGAATATCTTCAGCCGTTAATTGTTGGGGAAAATTATCCTCCTTACAAAAACGGATTACCTCAATACGTTAAATTAAAAAATGTTCTTATTCCTAAGAAGTTAAAGAAATTTAAAGTCTAATCACTGATTATTCTTTAAGCAATAAAAAAACGGGTGCATTTGCACCCGTTTTTTTATCTTAATATTAACGCCGAGGATTAAACCTAGAATCCTCAGTTGACCGGCTCTGAATTATGATTATGTACTTTATAACAGCAACTTATAGAAGGATTAGTATTCACCAATTGAGTGAGTTTGCCTACGCATTTTATTGCACGTTTTTTAGACTCATTGACTTGACGGCAAAAGCCTTACATAGAATGAACTATGAACGGCTTTCTAGTCGGCGCCACTAAGCCTAAAAAACACACACTAAAACGCGTCCAACTGAGGATTCTAGGTTAAATGACGCTACAATAACAACCGATTGGCTCAAATTCGCCCTTAATGTACAATGAGAATATAAAAATCAAATAGGCTATTCGAGATTGAAACAGTCATTACTGCAATACAATACATTTGGTGTCGACAGTTACACATCAAAATTATCTGTTATTAACCAACGTTCAGATATATACGAACTCA
>JAAGZM010000339.1 GCA_024206355.1 Gammaproteobacteria bacterium
GATTAACGACAAATAAATAATCATGCTCATCTTTACTGAAATAAGACATACCATGGGGGTGAAAATCTCCTTGATAGGTCGTAGTAAGTTTTACAGGAGTAGTGGTTGAATTGAGTGGTAAAACAAAAATACCATCATCTGCAGTTTGTTGTTTAGCTAATTTCCAACGATCAGTTGATGAGATAAACAAGATACCTTTTGCTACATCAATTTCCAGATCTTCAGTGCCTGCAACATTGGTAAAAATATTAATGTCAGTTAGTTCAGAATGCGTATTGATTTCATCAAATACACCAGCATGATATAGAGTACTCAGTACTTGAAAACCAATCGCCGCTAGTATTAATAAGATGATGATCTTTTTCATATTTATATAACCTGACTTTTGATTGAGCCAGTTTGTAATTGACTAGTAATAACATCACCACTTTTGACTGTTTCTGAATTTGTGATTAATTTCTCTGAGGCATCCGTTGTGACTGAGTATCCCCTGCCAAGTATTGCCAAAGGGCTCAAACTATCAAGCTTGATTGATAGCTCACGAAACTTTGATTCATTGCGGAGATAATTCATTTCATTAGCCTGTACAAGACGTTGCTTAAGCTGGACTCTACGTTGCTTAGCATTTTGTATTTTTACTGAGGGGTTGGTTTGGCTAAGTCTAAATTTTAGTGTCTGTAGGCGCGCACTTGATGATGAATGTTGGCTTTCTTGTATAGCTTTCATCTTATGTTGTAACAGTTCTAGTCGTTGTTGGCGACTATGAATAACCGATTCTGGTGTTTGTAGCTGTCGCATCAGCCAATCAAGTTTTTGAGAGTTAATTTCTAATTTATTTTCAACATATTTAATTTGCCATTGTTTCAAATCTTCAATTTGCTCAAATAATTCTCTCTGATCTTGCGTTGTTTTTTCTGCTGCTGCAGAAGGGGTTGGCGCTCTTAAGTCAGCAACATAGTCAGCTATAGTAAAGTCAACTTCATGACCGATACCTGTGACGATAGGTAAGTCACTATCAAAGATTGTTCTTGCAAGTGCTTCATCGTTAAAACACCAAAGATCTTCTAAAGAACCTCCGCCTCTAACTAACAGTAGCAAGTCGACGTCTTTACGAATATTTGCAACTTCTATCTGTCTGATGATTTGATCTGCTGCCATGTTACCTTGTACAAGGCAAGGATAAATGACTACTTCTTGAAGTGGATAACGGCGCCTAAAAACACTCAAAACATCATGAACAGCAGCACCTGTTGAAGAGGTAATAACACCGATCCGTTTATTAAAATGATTAATAGGAGTTTTTTCAGAAGCATCAAATAAACCTTCTTTGTCTAGTTTGGCTTTCAACATTTCATACTGTTGCAAAAGAACACCAGTACCTGCAGCTTCGAGATAATCAACGATAAGCTGAAACTCACCTCTAGGCTCAAAAAGACTGACTTTGGCTCGAACGAGAACTTTCATGCCATTTTCTGGTTTTACCAAGCAGATACGATTTTTGCCTTTAAACATCGCACACCTAACCTGAGCCTTTACATCTTTGAGGCTAAAGTACCAGTGACCAGAAGAGGGAATTGCAAGATTTGATATTTCAGCTTCAAGCCAAATTGTTGAAAACTGACTTTCCAAAGTCTGCTTGCAGCGCCGATTTAACTCACTGACGCTGTATATTTTTCGCTGGTATTGATGTTGTTCGATGGTTTTAATGCTGGGCATACTTTTCTCCTGATAGAGGAGTTTAACACAAGGTATTAACCTGTAAGAAAGAGTTATTAGTTTAACCCTGTTTTTAATTGAGTTTTATTGGATGAAACAGAGTACCCTGTTTTATAGTATTTTGGACGTTCACACAAAAGAGTTTCATAGAATCAAACCTGAAAGGTGAATTATGACTGGTGTTAAAGACATCCATGTTTTATTAAAAACAATGAAACCTATTCTCGACGAAGAAGAATACGTTTTTGCTACCATAGAATCTCGTAGTCTGAATGAGAATATTATTCGTTTAAATCCAATTGCAACATTCCGTGAGGCAGAAGGAATAACGGTTGTAATAACACGAATAACGGCTGAAAAAAGTAAATTATCTTTTGATGCTGTATTTAATAAAATTACTCTTGAAGTTCATTCAAGTCTTGAAGCAGTTGGTCTCACTGCAGCAATTTCAACTGCTTTAACTGCAAGCAACATTTCTGCGAATGTAATCGCTGGTTATTATCATGATCATATATTTGTCCCAATTGATAAGTCTGCTCTAGCGTTATCTGCACTTTTTGAGCTTACTCAGTAAAATTATGTGCTACAGTATTTTGCAGAAACACACTTAATTAACATTGATGTCAATTAAGTACATTTTTGATCTACGGTCAAATTGTTCTCCATAGTATAGAAAGTGTAACAATACGATTTACCCATGAACCGTTAAGGTTAAACATAGGCATGTATAGTCATTATCTCAAAGGATCTGGGCAAAAATCATGCAACTGAATAGATTGGGTGCGGATGTTGTGTAGCCCAACTCATTTTTAACACTGTGTGAGTAACTTAAACTGGTAGTATCTTCTAAAGCAAGGATGGTCAAACTTGCTTCCAATTTGCTTTTCAATGCAGTAAAACCTGCTTGTGGCGGGGTTGTTTAGTTTAAGTTACTTTGATTTTGATGCCACTGCGGTTGTTTAAACTGCTTCACGAGTATTAGATATAAAACCGGTAATGGGTAGTATTCCGCTAGTATGTATGTTTCTAGCATCTGCAATTTTATTCTTTTTCCCTTTGAATAAACATCGTTACCATGTGATAACTAGACGTTTGGAACAACGTATTGCTAGAGCCGCTAGAAAGTGATAGTTTTGATTAATAATTGATATATTTTATTTGAGGTTAAAGATGGAAGAAATCCAGTCCCCCTATCTTCTATGTTTGGGAAATGAAACAGAGTTAACATTTGCCAAAACAGCAAAAGGTATCCTTGATTGGCGCCCAGAAAAATGTAAAGGGCAAATTGGCCTTGAAGGTTGTACCGTTGATTTAGGTTTACCTGACTTATCAATTGAAGAAGCGGCAAATAATGGTATTAAAACACTTATTCTTGGTGTTGCACCTCCTGGCGGTGGCATTCCGGAAAGTTGGTACCCTATGTTATTTGGTGCTCTAGAAAGTGGACTTGATATCGCAAGTGGATTGCATGACAAGCTTGTTAATGTGCCGAATTTAGTTGCGACAGCTGAACGTCTTAACAGACAATTGTTTGATGTTAGGCACCCAACACAATCATTTCCTGTAGGAACAGGTTCTAAACGAGCTGGGAAGCGCTTGCTTGCAGTAGGAACTGATTGTGCTGTTGGTAAAATGTATAGCGCTCTTGCTATTGAAAAAGAAATGAAAGCACGTGGCATAAATGCTGATTTTGCTGCAACAGGTCAAACAGGCATTTTCATCTGTGGTAAAGGTGTATCTGTTGATGCGGTTGTCTCTGACTTTGTCTCTGGTGCATCTGAGCTTTTATCACCAGAAAATACTCCGGATCACTGGGATATTGTGGAAGGTCAAGGCTCCTTATTTCATCCATCTTATGCTGCTGTAACCTTAGGTTTAATTCATGGTTCTCAACCGGATGCAATGGTGCTTTGTCATGAAGTTGGCCGTACTGCTATCATTGGTGTTGAAGATTACCCTCTGAGTGAGTTCCAAGATTGTATGGAAACCTATTTGAATGCTGCCCGTTTAACGAATAAAAATGTAGTTTTTGTTGGCGCCTGCTTTAATACCTCCAGTTTGTCAGATGAAGATGCAAAGCAATACCTTGCCGACACTGAAAACTCCATAGGAATACCCTGCACCGATCCTTACCGATATGGCGTTGTTTCAATTGTTGATCGGATAGAAAGGATCTGATGTGACAATGGATAATCGCCTATCATTTGCTCCAGGTGCTGGTTTTAATGTTAGTATTTTGATGTTAGAAAACCAACATACTTTACTACCTGGAAATGTACAAAGTGCGATAGCATTCAAATTTAAGGTATTGTCACATTAAAATGTGTAGCTCGACCTGTGTCTGAGGTTTATACTGACTTTAGAAAAAAGGTCAGATAGTTCTCAAAAAATTATCAAAATCTTCAGATATTATGAATTAAGCAGTTTCACCGAGAATTGCTGATTTTTGAATATTAAGTTCAGTTTGTGTAACATCATCTCATGTACCAAAGTTATCTTGTCAGTACCGTTCTTTAGACTAGACTAACTGATGCCTATTCATGGAGCCATGTAAATGAAACGTTACTTATTATTTTTCTTATTTCTACAACTTTCTATTTGTAATCCCCTTGCTCAATCCAATCAAATCACGATCCTGGATAAAGTTGTAAACTCCAAAATTCTCAGGGTTGGAACAACTGGTGACTATAAACCATTTACCTATTTGAATGATTCAAAGTATGAAGGAGTTGATATCGAGTTAGCCAAAAATTTAGCTAAAACTCTAGGTGCAGAAGTTAAATATGTTAAAACAAGTTGGCCGACGCTTATGAAAGATCTAGAAGCAAATAAATTCGATATTGCTATGGGTGGAATTTCAAAAAAACTTCAAAGGCAACAGGTTGGCTTGTTTTCAAAGGGTTATTTTATCAGTGGCAAAACATCTATTTCTAGATGTGAAGACAAGGACAAATACCGAAATCTAACATCGATTGATCTACCTCACGTTAAAATTATTGTTAATCCTGGTGGCACCAATCAAAAATTTGTTAACAAACACATAAAATCTGCCAAAATACTCGTGCACAATGACAACAATACTATCTTTGAGCAGATCAAGAACAATAAAGCCGACATAATGATCACAGACTCTGTTGAAGTCCTGTTGCAAAGTAATCTTAATCCAGATCTTTGTCCTACTATGCGGGGTGAAACCTTTGATAAGTTTGAAAAAGCTTATCTCATTCCTAGGGACTTAATTTGGCTGGAATAC
>JAAGZM010000340.1 GCA_024206355.1 Gammaproteobacteria bacterium
CATTTGATTGCACGTTTTTTAGACTTATTGACTTGACGGCAAAAGCCTTACATAGAATGACTATGAACGGCTTTTTAGTCGGCGCCACTAAGCCTAAAAAACACACACTCAAACGCGTCCAACTGAGGATTCTAGGTTTAACGAATATTCATACTGATAAAGGTAGTGAATTGTGACAGAATCAAAAAAAGTCTTCAAAGAAATTATCAAAGCAAAGTCTTATTACTGAACTTGATAGGTTCTTTTCTTAAGATAGAGTTATTCTTCAGGAGGAAAGAATCCAACATCACCTTCAAGCTCAGCCATCAACCAACTAAAAGCAGCATAAGCAGCTACATTTTGAGATAAGCTCTCGGGGTCAATTTTATCCAAAGTGTCATTAGCTGTATGATGATAATCAAAATAATCGATACCATCTTGACTCAATGTGGCTACGGCCATTCCTGCTTTTCTTGAATGAATAATATCCGGCCCCCCAGAGGCTTTGTTATTGCCCATTTCAATTCCAAGGGGTTCAAGTACTGAATGGATCTGCTTCGTTACATGCAATGCGGATAGTTTAAATTTAGTAGAAAATTTCCATATTTTACCAGCACCAAAATCTGACTCGACACCTACTATATGCTTTCTTAGTTCATCTCTGTGAGCTCTTGCGTATTCTTTACCACCAAAGAGCCCCTGCTCTTCATTGGCAAAAAGTACAACTCGAATCGTACGCTTAGGCTTTTCAGGCATTTCTTTGATGAGTTTAGCTGCAGCCATCACAATTGCGACCCCTGCTCCATCGTCAATTGCACCTGTTCCAAGATCCCAAGAATCTAGATGGGCTCCTAGTAAAACAACTTCGTCTGGTTTTGTCGATCCTGTGATTTCACCAATAACAGTGTAGGATGTATATTCTTCACCAGCTGATGAGCTCAGCATCATATTCACAACAACAGGCTTATTACGTTTTAACATATTGAGCATTAAGTCAGCATCAGGATTTGAAAGTGCAGCAGCGGGAATTGGCTTAACACCATCTTTGTATGACATATTGCCTGTATGGGCTAGACGATTACTATCGGTTCCAACAGAACGAATGAGAATTGCTATAGCCCCTTTCTTTGAAGCTTCAGTAGCTCCAGCACTTCGTCCTCCAACCGTCTCACCGTAGCCGTGACCATCTCTAAATCTAGGCATTTTTTTACTAATAAAAACAATCTTTCCCTTCACTTTTGAAGCATCTACTTCTCTTAGCTCATCAATAGAGTTGAACTGAACAATCTCCCCTTCTAGACCTTTATCAGGAGTAGCAATACTATTGCCAAGTGCAGTGATAACTAAATTTTGCTGGTATGGACTCACTATTTGTGCTGATTCCTTACCACGTATCCAAGTTGGAAAAGTAACTGGTTCTTTTTGAATTACATCAAAATCGAGCTCTTTAAATTTCTTTTCAGCCCATAAGACAGCTCTTGGATCACCTTTAGAACCGCCCATTCTTGGTCCCACTTCAGTTGTTAGCGATTCTACTATTGACCATGCTTTACTATTTATAAGTGCGTTATCCCGAAGTTTTTCAGCTATTTGTAGCTGAGAAGTTGAAAATAATTCAGGTGTATCTGATGCACTAGCTAAAGAAAATGGTATAGCGAAACAGCACATAATTAGACTAATAAATAATTTATTCATAGGAATATTCTCGAAAGTAGAAATTTGCAATTAATCAGAATTATTCAGTCGCCTGCTCTAATACTTCAGAAGAGTCAAGCGGCACAAGTTTAAAGCCTGTATAACCATAAATTACTGAAATAACAGGGTTAATCAGATTAAAGAAACAAAAAGGTAAATAGGCAAATGTAGCAACACCTAAAGTTCCGGCCATAAATGCACCGCAGGTATTCCAAGGAATGAGAGGTGAAGTTATTGTCCCTGAATCCTCAAGTACTCTAGATAAGTTCTTTGGGTCTAGATTTCTTTTATGAAATTCTAGCTTATACATCCGTCCTGGTATGACTATGGCTATATATTGATCAGCGGCCAGTATATTAGTCCCAATGCAAGTAGCAACGGTTGCAGCAATCATGCTACCTGTACTATGGACCATACTAAGGATACTTTTAACGATACGCTGAAGTAAGCCTGTGGTTTCAAGAACGGAACCAAAAGCCATAGCAGTAATAATTAACCATAGTGTAACTAGCATGCTTGACATCCCACCACGGGATAATAAGCTATCAATCATCTCATTCCCTGTCGAGGCTGAATATCCATCAGCAAGAGCAATCCAGACACCTTGTAACAAGGCTGCTGAATTGGGTAAATCAGGATTATTAACAGAGGCTATTATTGATTCTGTTTGAAAAAACACACCAAAAATACCGCCAATTAATGCACCGATAAATATTGTCGCTAATGCTGGAAATTTATTCATAGCTAGTAATAGTACAAAAACCAATGGCAACAAAAGCACTGGACTGATATAGAATTTATCTTGAAGTACTGAAATAGTTTCATTCATTGATGTTGCAGAGCTGGAAACATCCGAATTTATACCAATGATGGTAAATAATATCAATGCAATCGTCAGACTAGGTAAAGTTGTCCATGTCATGTGACGAATATGAGCAAATAAATCAGTACCAGTAACTGCAGGAGCTAGATTAGTTGTATCAGAAAGTGGTGACATTTTATCACCGAAATAAGCTCCACTGATAATGGCGCCAGCGGTAATTTCTAATGATAACCCAAGGCTACCAGCTATACCAATAAGCCCTATGCCTACAGTTCCAGCGACCGTCCAAGAGCTGCCAATACTAATCGCGATAACAGCACAAATAATACAACTAGCTACATAAAACCAATCTGGAGACAAAAGCAGTAAGCCATAATAAATCATGGTTGGAACTATTCCAGCTTGGATCCAAGTACCAATTAATCCACCGACCGTTAGCAAAATTAACATGGCGCCCATTGCCATGGAAATACCTTTAACGATGCCATCTTCTATCTGCTTCCACTTAACACCATTTTTCAAGCCAACGATACTTGCGATACCAGCACAAAGCATTAATGCGACCTGATTAGCACCATATGAAGAATCTTCACCAAAAAAATAAACGCTCGTTGATAATAAAGCAATCAAGCAAATGAGTGGGATCAAAGCATCTAGTAAGGAAGGTTCTTTTATTGTTTTTGTCATTTACACTATCCTACTAAATCAATACCAAAGAAACGACTTAATACGGTCAGAACAAAAATAGCACTTAATACAACTGGTGCAAGAAAGCTAATCGCGAAATTAATGTATTTTTCAATAATAGAGCCTTTATAATTTTCATCACCATGACTCAATTCTTCTGCAAGATTTTCTTTCTTCCAAATGTAGGCAGCAAAGATACTGATCATCATCCCACCAAAGGGTAAGAAGGTATCATTAGCAACCCACCCTATAAATGTCATAAATGAATGATCCGTTGCCCCTTCTCGAGCCATACCGATAATTTGAACAAAATTTGTTAAAATAGAGGATGCACCATTAGATAAAAGTGATGGAACTCCAATTAGAAAAACTAGAAAAGCAGTTAACCATACAGCTCTTTTTCTTGGTACATTGTGTTCATCAACCACGTAGGCGACAGGTACTTCCAATAATGAAACCGTTGATGTCAGTGCTGCAAAAGACAACAATAAAAAGAATAATGAACCGACGATAACACCCATGTTGGGTCCTAGCTCTTCAAAAACACCTGGCAAAGTGATGAAAATAAGCCCTGCACCACCAGTCGGCTCAACACCTTGTGAAAAGACAAAGGGGAAAAGCATTAATCCTGCTAAAAAGGCAATGCCGACATCCATTAAGGTAATCATTGCCGTTGACTGAATGATATTTTGATCTTTATTTAAATAGCTACCATAGGTAATCAAAGCGCCCATACCTAAAGATAATGAGAAAAATGCTTGGCCTAACGCACTGTAAACTACTGGACCTGTAATTTTTGAAAAGTCAGGAATGAGGTAAAATTTTATCCCGTCCATTGCACCTGGCAAGGTTAGCGCATAGACAAGCAACACAACCATAATGATGATTAGTGATGGCATCAATAACTTAGCTGCTTTTTCTATTCCACCTTGGACACCATGAGAAACAATATAGGCAGTTGTTCCCATAAATACTAACCCATAAAGACCTACTCTCATCCAATTACTGACAAATTCACCAAAATGCTGACCAATGTCAAAGTTACCCGATACCATTTCAATAACGTAGCCAAAAGCCCAGCCTGCTACAACATTATAAAATGATAAAATTAGGAACCCAGATAATATGCCCAACTTACCGATAAACGACCAGCGAGGTTTGTTAAGAGCAACAAAAGCTCCAACAGCATTTTTTTGTGTTTTTCTGCCAATAGCAATTTCAGCAACCATCACCGGAAAACACAGTAAAAAGCAAAAGATTAAATACATGACAACAAAAGCACCGCCGCCGCCATTGCCTACCTCAAAAGGAAATTTCCAAATATTTCCTAAACCAACAGCTGAGCCAGCTGCAGCAAGAATAAAGCCTAATCTCGAAGAAAATTCACCACGTTGAGCAGCCATAGATAGTCCTTGTTATTTATTATTATGATTTAACGCTGATACATAAAACCATATTTAATGTACTTTTGACAAGCTATGTAAGCAAATTCTTATAAAAATGAGTAACTTGTATAAAATTTCAGCAATAAAAAAGGGTCATCGCTGACCCTTTTGAAGATAGTATATTTAACAACTTCAACCAAGCTCGTTATCCAATTCAGGTAATGCAGTAAATAAATCAGCAACTAAGCCGTAATCTGCAACTTGGAAAATAGGAGCTTCTTCGTCTTTGTTAATTGCAACAATAACTTTAGAATCTTTCATTCCAGCTAAATGTTGAATAGCACCAGAAATGCCAACCGCGATATACAAATCTGGAGCTACAATCTTACCCGTCTGTCCAACTTGATAGTCGTTAGGAACAAAACCGGCATCAACAGCCGCACGTGATGCGCCAATAGCAGCGCCTAATTTATCTGCAATGGTCTCAAGTAAGCGGAAATTATCGCCACTTTGCATACCACGACCACCTGAAATGATTATTTTCGCTGCTGTGAGATCAGGTCTTTCAGAAACGGTGAGATCCTGACTAACAAATTGAACTCCTGAAGTGATCGAACAGCTTTTTTCTTCAACTTCAGCACTACCTCCTTCTAAAGATAAAGCATCAAAGCCAGTCGCTCGTACAGTGAGTACTTTAGTTGAATCATTCGACTTAACTGTAGCAATTGCATTACCCGCATATATCGGCCTTACAAAAGTATCTGCACTTTCTACTCCCGTGATATCTGAAATTTGTGCAACATCAAGAAGTGCTGCAACTCTTGGAGTAAAGTTTTTACCAAAAGTTGTTGCTGGAGCAAGTATATGTTCATAATCAGATGCCATAGACATAACAACAGAAGTTATCGCTTCTGCAGTGAGATGTGCTAATTGACCATCTTGAACAAGAATAACTTTATTAACACCTTCCGCTTTAGCAGCTATTTCGGCTACTGCTGAGCAGTTGTCACCTGCAATTAAAACATGTACATCGTTATTAAATTGAGTCGCAGCTGCAATCGTATTATAAGTAGCACCTAGCATAGTGCTATTGTTATGCTCTGCTATTACAAGGCTAGTCATGATATCACCTTCGCTTCATTTTTAAGTTTATCAACAAGTTCAGCAACACTTTCAACAATTATTCCAGCTTCACGATCAGCTGGAGCGGTAGTTTTTAGAACTTCAACGCGGGGTAAAATATCAACACCCAAGTCTTCAGGTGTAATTGACTCTAGAGGCTTTCTTTTTGCTTTCATTATATTTGGTAAAGAAGCAAAACGAGGCTCATTCAGCCTTAAGTCAGTCGTTAAGATTGCAGGAAGTGACATTGAAATCGTTTCAAGTCCACCATCGATCTCTCGGATCACAGTCAGTTCGCTATCATTGATGGTAACCTCAGATGCATAGGTCGCTTGTGGCCAGTCAAGAAGAGCAGCTAACATTTGTCCTGTTTGGTTGTTATCAGTATCAATTGCCTGCTTGCCCAAAATAACCATCTCAGGAGTTTCTTTGTCTACAATTGCTTTCAATATTTTAGCAACAGCAAGTGACTCGATCGCTTCATCAGTCACTATTTGAATAGCTCTATCTGCACCCAATGCAAGTGCAGTGCGTAATGTTTCTTGTGTCTGTTGTGGACCTACTGAAACAGCGATAATTTCACTGACTGCTCCTTTTTCTTTAAGCCGGACAGCTTCTTCAATAGCTATCTCACAAAAAGGATTCATCGACATTTTTACATTGGCAGTCTCTATGCCTGTCTCATCCGATTTCACTCGGATTTTGACATATGCATCAACAACTCGCTTAACAGCGACTAGAACTTTCATTTATCTTCCCCCAAACCATCTGTGTAATTTAATAATTAGTGTCTCAAAACTAAACTGAGCATAGCATACAAATATTTTTTTGTATCTTAAATAACCCTTATAGGTATAGTAAATTATGCAGCCAATTAACTATATTAGACACTCTTTTATGTAATAATTAACAATGTATTACAATCTCAATAAATTGTTCTGTTTTATCTGCTTTTTGTCCTAATATTTGTTACTAGTTATTGTATTCAAGACTGTAAGTTCATAGTCAAATCAGTATAATGCATGCAATAGAAATTTTTCTTTCTGGAGTAATATTGTGGAACGTGAATCGATGGAATTTGATGTCGTTATTGTAGGCGGTGGACCAGCTGGTCTTTCAGCAGCTATTAAACTTAGACAATTAAGTGAACAATCAGGAAAGGAACTCAGTGTTGTACTTGTTGAAAAAGGTGCTGAAATAGGCGCTCATATTTTATCCGGTGCAGTAATTGAGCCCAAAGCACTGAATGAATTAATTCCTGACTGGAAAGAACTGGGCGCACCTTTAAATGTGCCTGTCACTAAAGAGAAGTTTATGTTTCTGGGCAAGAAACGGTCATTGAGTTGGCCGACTTCGATGCTAATACCTCAACAAAAAAATCACGGTAACTATATTGTCAGTCTAGGAAATGTTTGCCGTTGGCTTGCCGAACAAGCTGAAGCAAAGGGTGTTGAAATTTTTCCTGGATTTACCGCCAGTGAAATTCTTTATAATGAAGATGGAAGCATAAAAGGTATCGCCACAGGTGATATGGGTATTGCTGAAGATGGCTCTGAGAAAGAAACGTTCCAGGCTGGCTATGAATTACATGGGAAATACACAATATTTGCAGAAGGCTGTCGGGGACATTTAGGTAAAGAACTCATCGAAAAATTTGCTCTAGATGCAGAAGCTGACCCTCAGCATTACGGTATTGGTATTAAAGAACTGTGGAAGGTTCCTGATGAGCAGCACGAAGAAGGTCTTGTTGTCCACTCAGCAGGATGGCCTTTAGATAGTAAAACATATGGCGGCTCTTTCCTTTATCACCTTGACGATAATCAAATAGCAGTTGGATTTGTACTCGGCTTAAGCTATCAAAACCCACATATGAGCCCTTTTGAAGAATTTCAACGCTTTAAGACTCATCCTTCTATTGCTAAATACCTTACCGGAGGTGAACGTATCTCCTATGGTGCACGAGCGCTCAATGAAGGTGGTATACAAGCAATTCCAACACTTCATTTCGCAGGTGGTGTACTAGCTGGTTGTGAAGCTGGATTTTTGAATGTACCAAAAATCAAAGGCACTCACACAGCAATGAAGTCAGGCATGCTTGCTGCGAAATCTATCTTTGATAAATTAATATCAGATAACCCAACAATCGGTGACTTGCCAGAATATGAAAAAGCTTACCGTGGATCTTGGATATACGATGAACTCTATCGTGCTAGAAATACTTATCCAGCATTCCATAAATGGGGATTGTTAGGAGGAGTTCTATTTACTGGTATCGATCAGTTACTATTCAGAGGCAAAATGCCATTTACTCTGACTGTTCCAAAACCAGATCATCTGATGTTAAAACCTGCGGCTGAGTCAAAGGTTATTGAATATCCTAAGCCTGATGGAAAATTAACATTTGATCGCCTCTCTTCAGTTTATATTTCAAATACAAACCACGAAGAGGATCAGCCTATCCATCTAAAATTAAAAGATACTTCGATACCTATCGAGCACAATCTAGCATTATATAACGAACCTGCTCAACGATACTGCCCTGCAGGTGTTTATGAAATCATTCGAGATGATAATGGAAATAATCCTCAATTGCAGATCAACGCGCAAAACTGTGTTCACTGTAAGACCTGTGATATTAAAGATCCTACACAAAATGTCACTTGGGTAGTACCTGAAGGCGCTGGTGGTCCGAACTACCCTAATATGTAACTTGCACTTATCAACTAACCAATAAAAAAACAGCTTAATTAAGCTGTTTTTTTATTGGTTAGTTGATAATAATATTAAGTTATGATCGACGACGCCAAATTAATATTGAGCTCAATAATACTAGCGGTATCATACCCAAACTCCCTGAGCCAGCCGAATCTATAATCGCTTGTTGTTCTTCTTCCTCTGCTTCATCTCTCAGTGCTGTACAGTTAGTAGGAGTTGTATCAGCTGTAGGTACTAACATAAAAGAACGAACTTCTGCATCGAATATACCCGTTCCGATGATAACACCGTTATCATTAATATCTCTTGCTATAACAATGTCCCAATCCAGTGAACAGTCAACCATATCGTTTAAATTTATTAATGTTTCAGTATTATAATCATACATAAACCCCGTTGATCTTGGGGTAAAACCGGCCTTGATCTGAGCTGAACCAACAACTTGATTGCTATTATTTATCGCATAAGCCACTGAACTATTGAAATCTTCATGATCAGAAAATTCTGGAATTACCATCATTGGCGTGGATTCATTTGCATCATAGATAAATGCGAGTACTTCATTATTATAGTAATCCGTATCGGTATCCGATACACCAACAATAATGCCATTATTGTTGATATCCTTCGCATCACTTGTATAACCGCCTAAGGTACCTAAGTCGGTAGATAATTCAGGAGATGCAGGATCCCAAAGCAAAGCATGGACAGAATTATACTCGTTTTCTGAAACGGCCCAACCAGCCACAGCACCAGAATCATTAATCGCGCGTATTGAGCCAGTACGAGTTGCTACATCGCTAAATAATGGAATAATATTAAAAGTGTCAGTGTCATAGTCATAAATAAAAGGACGAGCTTGATCACTTTCTTCTGCATCATCATTAACATATTTAATTAAGGTATAACCAGCGACTTTTCTGTCATTTGAGATAGCTAACGCTCTTTGTGATGGTTCAGTCCCTTCAGTTAAATTATCTGCTTCAGCAGGGAATGGAAGAGCTACCATTACTCCACCATTAAAAGAAATGAAGGATGCTTCAACGATTATGTTAGCCGTTGTATCATCGCCGTCATCAATTTCTTCTAGACCGTAACCAACAACAGTTGAGTTATCATTAATTGCAAAACCAAAACTGTAAGGTAATCCTAGATCACCTAATCCAGTTAAATCACCGTTACTAAAAATATAAGCATTGTTGCAAAACTCTTTATTAACAAGAACACCATCACTATCCGTACATGAAGCTGGTGGATTATCTTCGTCAATCTCATCATCAGGAATTATAGGACCATCACTATAGCCTGTGACTTCATCAAAATTATTAACCTGAAAAGAAAAATTATGTTCACCACCAAGAGTACCAAGATCAATCAATTTATAGGGAGCAGCCTGTGCCGAACCTATAGCAATGATTGTTGCAATAGTCAGACTCGATAATAACCTTGTACAGCTTTTTATTTGCATGAAGTATTCCTGTGTATGCCCTTATTTAAAATTCAAGGCGCAATTATACCTGAATTTATTTCTAACTTGAGTTTATATTGTCAGTTTGACAGAAAATTTGTTAAAAGTTCAGCTTGCATCCATTTGATTTTCAGGTATCACCTGTATAAAAGGCTTCCTTCTGTATACAAAGATCATTTATTCGACTTAAATTTGGGTAATTATCCAGTGGAAGTATCACTGTATCTTCTGTTCATCCAATACAGCCACAGAAGTTTTCAAATATTAAACCATTCTTCAGTGGTTGCTAATTTATAACTAAAGATTGTCCATGTAATATTTGATTCGTGCTCTTACCTTATTCATTACTTGATGTTCTACATCTTGCTATAATTATTGAATGACATTTTCAACTAAGTCATTGCAGGTGCAACTAATTGACTGTATTATACATCTATAACTGTATTCCAATAACTAATTGATGTTCCTGATACCTCAGAGGTAATTATAATGAATCCACCTGTAGCGAAACTAAAACCTACCGCCAATGAATTAGATCTTGACTGGGAAAGAGTTAGTTATCTGTTGATGTTATCAAGGGCATTGGATGATTTAGAAGAGCAGGAGCTTGTTGCTGCTCGACTGGTACATTTACAGTTTTCATCGCGTGGACATGATTTTGCGCAAATAGTATTAGGCTCATTACTCAATAATCCAAATGATGGAGCAACTGGCTATTATCGTTCTAGACCATTTGTACTTGCGCTAGGTATAGATATCCATAAAGTCGTGACCTCTTCAATGACAAAGGAAGGCGGATACAGCAATGGAAGAGATGGTGGAGTTGTTTGTAACTATCCTAATAAAGATAGAGATGGAGCAATGTTATTTCCAATGTGCGGTGGTGTTGGTTCTCAATACTCACCTATCTCAGGTTGGGCACAGTCAATAGTTTATAATCGTAACCAGTTACAAGATACTACTTATCAAAATGCCATCGGCGTGTCTATGGGCGGCGATTCTTCCATGTCTACCAGCGGATTCTGGGCAGCTTTGAATATCTCTACCACAAACAATCTCCCACACTTATTTGTAATAGAAGACAATGGTTACGGTATATCCACTGAACAAACTACACAGACACCAGGTGGTGATCAAGTAGCAAACCTTGCTGCTTATAAAAACCTTAAAATCATTGATGGTGACGGAACAGATCCTGTTGATACTCCCCTGCTTATTATTCAAGCAGTAAATTATGTACGTTCTGGTAAAGGCGCCTGTTTATTAAGGCTTAAAGTTCCGCGACTTTGTGGTCACACCTTTCAAGATACTCAAACCTATAAGCCTACCGAGTTTATTGAACAAGAAAAGTTACGCGATCCTCTACCGAAATTAAAAATACATTTACAGCAAACTGGAATCATAAGCGAAGCTAAGTGGTCTAAACTCCAACAAAAAGCACAAGATGAAATAAGAGCTGTTGTTGATGAAGTGTTCGAATACTCTGAGCCTAAAGCATCGTCAGTTACTCAATACGTCTATTCAGAAAAAGATTCTGAAGGAAAACCAATTGTACAATTACGTGGTGGACTACTTGCAGATAACTACCAGTTTCCAAAATCATCTGAAGTTCCTAATTCTCAAGGCCCACGATTAAACATGTTAACAGCAATTCGTAATGTATTAGATTATGAATTAGAAACTAACCCAAAGGTGGTGGTGTTTGGTGAAGATGTTGGTGAAAAAGGGGGAGTTCATGCAGCGACCCTTGGTCTACATAAAAAGTATGGCAACAATCGTGTATTTAATACTAGCTTGTCTGAAGAAGGTATTATAGGACGCTCTGTAGGAATGGCGTTAAGTGGCCTAATGCCCGTACCTGAAATACAATTTCGAAAATACGCTGAGCCAGCATCCGAGCAGCTAACTGATACAGGAACCATGCGTTGGCGTACTAATAATAAATTTGCAGCACCCATGGTAGTTCGTATGCCTGGCGGATTTGCTGGTCGCGGAGATCCGTGGCATTCAATGAGTGACGAAGTGGAATGGGCACATAAAGTTGGCTGGCATCTAGCAATGCCTTCTAATGCAGAAGATGCTGCTGGACTCCTTAGATTTGCACTAAGAGATAATAATCCAACAATCTTTTTTGAGCATCGTTCATTACTTGATGCTTCGTCTGCGCGTCGGCCCTACCCTGGTGACGATTATATTATTCCCTTTGGCAAAGCCAATACCGTTGTTGCAGGCGATAACTTAACGGTTGTTTGCTGGGGAGCTATGGTCGCACGTTGTATATCTGCATCTAAATCACTTAACGAAAGCATTGAGGTAATTGACTTGCGAACCATTCAACCGTGGGATAAGTCTGCAGTATTAAACTCTGTAAAAAGAACAGGGCGATGTTTAATTGTCCATGAAGATAATCTCACAGCAGGGTTTGGTGCTGAAATTGCAGCGGTTCTAGCGAAAGAGGCTTTCTTTGATCTTGACGCTCCTATTGAACGCATGGCAATGCCTAATATTCCTGTTCCTCATAACCCAGAACTGATGAATGCAGCAATTCCTACACAAGAAAAAATTGCAGCTAAAATAAGACAATGTCTGGATATTTAGTCATATATTGCAAAAATAAATTTACCCAATTGAAGATTTTAGGATAAGAAGAATGCCACAAACAATTGATATTATGTTATCAGCGGATGAGCTTGAAGGTACCGAAGCAACCGTATCACAATGGCTGTTCAAAATCGGTGAACAAATACAGCAAGGTGAACCCTTGTTGGAGCTAGAGACCGATAAAGTGAGCATGGAAATTTGTGCTCCAGAAACAGGGATATTATCTGATATACGTGTCAATGTTGGCGACAAGGTTGAAACGGATAGCATCTTAGGGCAATTATCAGATGATGGATTAGTATCAATTAGCGAACCAATAGCATTACCCGAAGATATCGATACTCAAACAGAACTACCCTCAGAGCATACTGATAAAATTGAAGAGCCTCATAAAGATGGGAAGTTATTAATCAGTCCAACAGTAAGGCGATTACTCAAAGAAAATAACCTTGATATTAATCATATTAATGGCACTGGAAAAAATGGAAGAGTGAATCGTGATGATGTTATGCAACACCTTGCAAAATCGCCTAAAGCGGCTTCAAATCCAATAAAAAGTTCTGGAGGCCGTACTAGCCGGACTCTCACTGGCACAATGGTTCCACATACCAATATGCGAAAATCCATCGCCAAACATATGGTAGAAAGCTTGCTAGAAATCTCACCTCATGTGACCAGTGTTTTTGAGATGGATATGAGCAATATCATAGAACATCGGAAGTGGCATAAAAAAGAATTTGCTGAACAGGGTGTAAATCTAACATTTACAGCCTACTTTTTAGCGGCAACAGTCAAATCTATGCAAAAAGCACCTGAGGTTAATGCTCGTTTCCACGAAGACGCTTTAGAAATATTTTCAGATATTAATATAGGCGTTGGCACAGCATTAGGCACTAATGGACTTGTGGTTCCTGTTGTTCAACAAGTGCAATCGATGACCTTATTCGAAATTGCTCAGGCACTAACACTACAAACAAAAAAAGCACGTGATGGCAATCTTAAACCATCCGATATGACAAATGGCACCTTTACCATATCTAACCATGGTGTCAGTGGTAGTCTTTTCGCAGCACCAATTATTATCAACCAACCTGAAGTCGCTATTCTTGGCATTGGAAAACTTGAAAAGCGAGTTGTCGTTGAAGAAATTAATCAGCAAGACACTATTGTAATAAAACCTATGTGCTATGTTTCTTTAAGTATTGATCACCGAGCTTTAGATGCATATCAAACCAGTGAGTTTCTTTCAGAGTTTGTTGAAACAATCAATAATTGGGGTGAATAATAGATTCTCTCTTCATCAATTTTAGGTACAATATAGCTTAAACAATCTATAATTGAACAATTTCAGGTAATTGAGAATGAAAAAAGTTTATATCTGTGATGCTATCCGAACACCCATAGGACGTTATGCCGGCTCACTATCCCACATGCGCGCTGATGATCTCGGTGCTGCTCCTATCAAAGCTCTGATTGAAAGAAATCCAAAACTAGACTTATCAGCTATTGATGAACTTTATTATGGTTGTGCAAATCAAGCCGGTGAAGATAACAGGAATGTCGCTCGGATGAGCTCATTACTGGCAGGTCTACCATACTCTGTTCCTGCAGTAACGTTGAACCGTCTTTGTGGTTCAGGGCTAGATGCAGTAGGTACAGCAGCAAGAGCAATAGCTTGTGGTGACCAAGAAATTGCTATTGCAGGTGGTGTTGAGCATATGACCCGTGCTCCGATGGTTATGGGCAAAGCGAACTCAGCATTTTCTAGACAAACTGATATGTATGATACGACTATGGGCTGGCGATTTGTTAATAAGGCAATGAAAACAGAGTATGGTGTAGATAGTATGCCTGAAACAGGAGAGAATGTTGCTGAACAATTTAATATAAATCGTGAAGATCAGGACTTGTTTGCTTTCAGAAGCCAGCAAAAAACAGCTGCTGCTCAAGAAGCAGGAAGGTTTAATGATGAAATTGTTTCTCTTACTGTAAAAATAAGCCGCAAAGAAATCCGTGAATTTAGTCAAGACGAGCATCCTCGTTCTAGTACAACTTTAGAAGGTCTAGCTAAATTAGCAACACCTTTTAGAGAAAATGGTACTATTACCGCAGGCAATGCTTCTGGTATTAATGACGGTGCTTGTGCACTGTTAATAGCTTCTGAAGAGCAGATTGAAAAACAAGG
>JAAGZM010000341.1 GCA_024206355.1 Gammaproteobacteria bacterium
AACCTAGAATCCTCAGTTGGACGCGTTTGAGTGTGTGTTTTTTAGGCTTAGTGGCACCGACTAAAAAGCCGTTCATAGTCATTCTATGTAAGGCTTTTGCCGTCAAGTCAATAAGTCTAAAAAACGTGCAATCAAATGTGTAGGCAAACTCACTCAATGGGTGAATACTAATCCTACTGTAAGTTGCTGTTTTGAAATAAATAACCATAAGTCAGAGCCGGTCAACTGAGGATCCTAGGTTTAAGATAAGTTGGTCAGTGCAGATCCAATCTGAAGTAAAACATTAGGATCATCAATCGTAGCAGGTAAATCATATTCCTGATGTTGGGCTATCTTCTTCATTGTAGAACGAAGCACCTTACCTGAACGTGTTTTTGGCAAGGCGGTTATGATCACAGATTGACGATAACTGTAAACGGCACCTAATTGCTCACGAACCATCTGCACAGTCACTGCCTGAATATCTTCATGGCTGTTTTGTTGTTGGGAATTCAGTACGATTAAAGCAACTGGAATTTCCCCCTTTAATTCACAAGGAAATCCTATCACAGCGCATTCAGCAATGTCTGAATGACTAGCAATCACTTCTTCTATTGCTCCAGTAGATAATCTATGACCAGCGACATTGATGATATCATCTGTTCGTGACATAACAAATACATAACCATTTTCATCGATATAGCCAGCATCACCAGTTTCATAATAACCAGGGTAATTTAAAAAATAACTGCTGTTAAACCGTTGTTCATCATTCCATAATCCAGAAAAAGATCCTGGTGGTAACGGTGTCTTGATTACAAGAGCACCGACAATTCCAGATTCCAGAGTTTCTCCATTTTTATCCAGCACTTCCAACTGATACCCTGGGACTGGCAATGTTGGGGATCCTTGAATAACAGGTAGTTCTTCAACACCCAAACAGTTAGCACATATTGACCAACCTGTTTCAGTTTGCCACCAGTGATCAATGATCGGGATTTTGAGTTGTTTTTCTGCCCATTCTAAAGTATCAGGATCAGATCTTTCACCAGCGAGGAATAATGCTGATAAGGAAGATAGATCAAAACCACTTTTCTTAACTAGTTCACCTAAAGGATCTTCTTTTTTGATAGCTCTTATTGCTGTGGGTGCTGTAAATAATACTTTTACCTTATGTTTTGCAGCAACTCTCCAAAATGCGAGTGCATCAGGTGTTCCAATAGGCTTACCTTCGTATAGTACAGTGGTATTTCGGTTAAATAATGGGCCATATACTATATAGGAATGACCAACAACCCAACCAATATCTGAAGCACCCCAAAATACATCTCCTGGGTTTACATTGTATATATTCTGCATACTCCACTTGAGAGCAACACAATGCCCTGCGTTATCTCGGATAACTCCTTTAGGCTTTCCAGTTGTTCCAGATGTGTATAATATATATAAAGGATCAGTAGCCGATACAGACACACATTCTACAGGTTTCTGACCCTCAACAAATATTAACCAATCAATATCTCCATCACGATCAAGATTTGCTATTGCTTGAGAACGTTGGTAAATAACCTGAAACTCTGGTTTGTGTTGTGCAAGATCAAGAGCATTATTTAACAATGCCTTGTAGTCAATTACCCTGTTTACTTCAACACCACAAGAAGCCGTTATTATTGCTTTTGGTAATGCATCATCTATCCTAGTTGCGAGTTCGTTGGCTGCGAAGCCACCAAAAACAACCGAATGGATAACGCCTATTCTCGCACAAGCTAACATGGCAACAACAGCCTGTGGAATCATGGGCATATAAATAACTACCCTATCTCCTTTCACCAATCCTTGTAAAGCCAATGCGCCAGCAAATACGGATACATCGTAAAGTAGTTCAGCATAACTTATTTTTTTAGATACCTGGGTCACAGGGCTTTCATAGATAATGGCTGTCTGATCACCAAATCCGTTTTCAACATGATAATCAAGTGCGTTATAACAAGAATTTAATTCTCCACCCTCAAACCACAGGGCCGTCGTTTTAGATAAATCCTCAACAGAACAAGCCGCAGTAGGCTCTTTGAACCATTGAATATGACTGGCTGCTTCTAGCCAAAAGTTATTAGGTGATTCTATCGATTGTTTGTGGAGTTGTCTGACACCAGTTGCTTTCATACTGCTTATCCTAATTATTCACTATATAATAAAATTATCCAACATACTCTATTAACTGTTTGCTTTCATTTCAACTTTAGTCTATACAATATTTAAGCCCGTTATCATTCAAGATGAATCATGCATCTTGAATGATACCGGGTATAGTTAAGTTTGACTCTTCCACAAATAAACAATATCTTAGATAAAAGAATAAATACTGAAATCTATCATTAAAGGCTCATGATGCTTTCAACTCTGCAAATAATTATTATTGCTTTTGCTTATGTATGCTTATTATTTTTAATAGCTTATATCAGCGACAAAAATAAACCCAAAGTAATTTCTTCGCACAGAAAAGCGCTTGTTTATAGCTTCTCATTGGCAATTTATTGCACATCATGGACATTTTATGGTGCTGTGGGTAGCGCTGCTAAAACAGGTTGGGGATATCTACCTATTTATCTTGGACCAATTTTAATTTATACCCTAGGTTGGCCGCTATTCAAACGTTTTGTTCGTGTTGGACATGAGCAGAATACAACATCTATTTCTGATTTTATTGCCTCACGATATGGAAAGTCACAAAGTATTGCTGCAATAGTCACCATCATTGCTGTGATTGCTATTATTCCATACATTTCTTTACAGCTGAAAGCTATTTCAGCAAGTCTTCAGGTATTTGATGCACAACAAAACCTCTTTATGGACCAACATGTAAATTCTCTTTTCATCACTTTTATGTTAATTATTTTTTCAATTCTTTTCGGTACTCGCAATCTTGATGTAACAGAACATCAATATGGAATAATGAATGCAATTGCATTCGAGTCAATCATTAAGCTTATTGCATTTTGTGCTGTTGGAGGATTTGCTTTATTTTCTATTTTTGACGGCCCTGTATCTCTTATTAATGCAATGACCACAAACGATAGCCTGAAAGCATTATGGTTTGAAGATATTGATATAGAAAATTTTATCACTCAAACTATTTTAGCTGCTGCAGCAATTATGTGTTTACCCAGACAATTCCATGTTTCAGTTGTCGAATATCATCAAGATAAAGATCTTCAATATGCTCGTTGGATTTTTCCTGGTTATCTGATCTTAATCTCTTTGTTTGTTATTCCAATTGTGGTTGCAGGAAGTTTAGTTTTTGCGAATGATCCTACCAATGCAGATATCTATATACTGGCTTTGCCATTATCTGAAAATCAAAATTATTTAAGTATCTTGGTATTTATAGGTGGTTTATCTGCTGCAACAGGCATGGTAATAGTTGCTACAGTTGCATTGAGTACGATGATCAGTAATGATTTATTGCTGCCTATTCTTTTACAAATAACGGAGACTCAACATTTTAAAGATAAGCATTTTAATCGAAAAATGTTACGGATTAGAAGGTTTGCAATTGCTTCATGCTTGTTACTTTCTTATTTTTTCTATCGAGTATTTGATGAAAGTCAGTCGTTGGCGTCTATTGGGTTTTTGTCATTTACGGCTGTACTACAATTTCTACCTGCCTTAATACTTGGCTTATTCTGGACTAGAGCAACAAAAATTGGGGCCATTGCAGGACTTTTGGGCGGCATTGTTTGCTGGTTTATTTTAACTTTTTTACCGAGTCTGAATGGTGAAAACCTCTTATCTGGCACGAGTGGGTTAACAAGTTTTTCATTACTGACTGAATCGATGGTGATATCGTTATTTATCAACTTATCGGCCACGTTTATTTTTTCAAAAATATCCCAGCAAACGCTCACAGAAAAAATTCAAGCCTATGCCTACACAAAATCTACCCCGAGAAAAG
>JAAGZM010000342.1 GCA_024206355.1 Gammaproteobacteria bacterium
ATAAAAGATTCCAATGGGCTCAGTCTTTACCTAGAAAAACATGGTGAAGGTGAACCAATTTTTTTGCTTCACCACGGTTTTGGTAGTACCAAAATGTGGGAGAATATATATCCATCATTAGTGAATAATGGCTTTCAAGTTATTCTATTTGATCGTAGAGGATATGGAAAATCAGAATTTGATTCAGGATTTTTTGACTATTACAAAAGTGATAACTATCGTTCTGGTTCAGTAGGAGAGGTTGAAAAAATAAGGCAATTATTAGGCCTGGATAAAATTAATATTGTTGGGCAGTGTGAAGGAGGGGTAATCGGAGTCGACTATGCCGGCAAGTATCCTGAACACACAAATAGTCTAGTTATCTCAAGTACACTTTGTCATAGCCAGGTGAGTATGGAAAAAATGAATGCCAAAGCGTTTCCAAAGGTATTCAATGATAAATATCCTGAGTTTAAAGAAAAATTTATCAAATGGCATTCTCTGGAAAAAGCAGAATCACTCTATAACCAATTTAGAGTATATGGTGGGGCCTATGGTAGAGGTTGTTTTGATATTCGAAATAATCTAACAAAAATCAACTGCCCGGTTTTGGTTCTGTTTCCTGATAGAAGCAGTCTTTTTAAAGTAGAACAGGCTGTAGATTTTTACCGCACTATAAAAAATTCTGAGCTAGCTATTCTCCCCGACTGTGGGCATAACGCATATGAACATCAGCAAGAAGCATATAGCAAACACTTATTGGATTTTCTTAATAAGCATTCAATTCCAGAATTAGTCAGCTAATTAACCTGTCCCCGTAATTATCCAGTATCTTTGAGATTAAGCTAATCGTCTATATTTGATTCGGTGAGGTTGATCGGCATCTGCACCTAAGCGTCGTTTTCGATCGGCTTCGTATTCTTGATAGTTTCCCTCAAACCAGACTGTTTCTGAATTACCTTCAAATGCCAATATATGAGTAGCAATACGATCAAGGAACCAGCGATCGTGAGAGATGACTACTGTGCAGCCGGCAAAAGC
>JAAGZM010000343.1 GCA_024206355.1 Gammaproteobacteria bacterium
GGCTTGGAGATACCCAATAAACCAAGCTTACCCATTTTCCTGAATAGTTCTTTTGCAGGGAATATTCCGGCATTTTCCCACTCGTCTACAAAGGGATTAATTTCATTTTGAACAAATTTTTCAGTTGTTCTGCGAAGTTCCATGTGTTCATTAGTCAAGCGCATAATTTGTTATACCCTATTACTTATCAGTTAGGCTCTTTTATTAAAAACGTGCTATGCCAAAGCTGTTAGCACGTAATTTTCTTTGTTCAGCTTCACGACATATATCTAATGCATAGCCGAGTATTTTTCTAGTATCTCTGGGATCTATCAAACCATCATCTTCCATGCGTGCTGTACTTGCTAAAGCAGTTGTTTGTTGTTCGAGCATTTCACAGGTATTTTTTTCCATAGCATCAAGTCGGGCTTCATCAACATGTCCCATCTTCTGCATTTTGGCCTCTGCTACTATCCGCAAAACCATACCTGCTTGAGCGCCACCCATAACCGAAGTTCTACTGTTTGGCCAGGAAAACAGAAATCTCGGATCAAAACCACGTCCACACATAGCATAATTACCGGCGCCATAAGATCCACCAACATTGATACTCAGCTTCGGTACTTTGGCATTGGCAACTGCTTGAATCATTTTCGAACCATGTTTGATAATGCCACTTTTTTCTGGTTCAGTACCTACAAGGAAACCGGTAATATTATGTAAAAATACAAGTGGGATATTGCTCTGTTCACACAGTTGTATAAACTGCCCTGCCTTGCAAGCACCCGATGCTGTTATTGGGCCATTATTAGCGATAACACCACAGGTATTACCTTCAATTTTAATATGACCACAAACTATTTGCTCATCATAAGCAGATTTGAAATCAAGAAACTCTGAAGCATCGGCAATGCGAGAAATAATCTCACGAGAATCATAGGGTATTTTTGGATCTTCCGGAACGACACCAATTAACTCTTTCGGTGAATATAATGGCTCCTTATATTTTAAGCTAACTGAAGCAGGCAGTTGCTCATTCCAAGGCAACTGCTTCATTATGTCTCTTGCAATACGAATTCCGTCTGTATCATTTTCTGCAATATAATCACCAACTCCTGATTCAGAAGTGTGCATCTGTGCCCCACCGAGTTCTTCATCAGTAGCAACTTCGCCTGTTGCGGCTTTTAACAGTGGAGGACCAGCCAGATAAACTGTAGCCTGATCACGTATCAAAATTACATAATCTGACAATCCTGGCTGGTATGCACCTCCAGCTGTGGCACTTCCATGAACGACTGTAATCTGGGGAATTCCTGCAGCAGAGAGACGGGCCTGATTGGCAAATCCACGCCCACCTTGTACAAACAGTTGAGCAGCATAAGTAAGATTGGCTCCTCCACTTTGGGCTAAAGAAATTATTGGCAGTTTGTTTTCCAGAGCAATATCCTGCAGACGCAGTTTTTTCTCCAAACCACTGGGTGAAATGGTTCCACCCTTTATTGCAAAATTATCAACAATAACCATGCTCCGTACACCACAAACGTAGCCAATGCCTGCAATACAGCCTGCACCTGCTCCGGTACCATCTTTGTCATCGTATAACATAAATCCAGCCAATGATGATAATTCTAAAAAAGGTGCACCCTGATCTAACAGCAGATTTAAACGTTCAGTTGGCAGTAACATGCCTCTTTTTGCATAACGTTCTTTAACGGATTCTGCTGCTGCAAATACTTTATTTTCAATATCCCGAAAACCTTGCACTGCACTGAGCATAGCTTCGCTATTTTCAGAAAACTCCGTTGATTGGGTATCAATAATAGATTTTAATGTCGCCATAAATACATACCTGTTATAAAAATAATTCCCGAGCTTCTTTAGGTGAAGCGATAGTTCTTCCGGCTTGCTCAGCAATTGTTACTAAAGCTTCAATTAGCTGTCCGTTACCACTGGTACGACTACC
>JAAGZM010000344.1 GCA_024206355.1 Gammaproteobacteria bacterium
AAACATGCACATGGATTCAAAAAAGCTAAGCTGAAAAGAGCCTCAGCTTAGCTTTTTTGAACCAGTGATGTTAGCGTTAGCAGGATATGCATGATTCCAGTATTTGTTACACTTGTCGATTTAAAACCGTTAGCTGGTTGTGACATAGACCCCGATGAATATAATGGTGTCGCTGTAAGGTGTTATGTCCCTGCAAAAGACGAAAAAAGTGCTCGTTTGTTATTTACAGATGTATTAAATGAGTGCAAGTTTGAATTAATAGAAGAAGATTTCTTTGTTCAAGTAGATTTAGTCGAGTGGGAAAACCCAGATTGCGATAATGCAGCTAGTCATGTTCAAGAAGCTCGCGAAACAATGGATGTTGTTTTTTCCGAGTTTATAGGTTGGGGGCATGATGATCCAGATGCGTGTTAAATCACTGCTAACAAGGCATTCAAACGGACAAAAAACAGTTGGCTGTTTTCACTTCGTTCAACATTTTAGCCAACAATTTTATGCCGCTTAATGTGGCGTTGAGGCTGTAGAATAACTCCAAATTAGTGATTTCTGATTAAAATCACAAAAATTGCACTTATTTGTGGCGTAAATGTAAATGGATTGATAATCTATATATGTAGTATATAAAATATTACAAGTAAAGCATGACGTTATGTTGAATTTTGTAATAATTGGGTGAAAAATGGCAAAATCGAGTTATTCTACACCCTCGTTATACAGAAAAAGTAATATTGAAGATGCAATATGTTAAGCCAGGAAATTTTATTTCAGTAAAGATAGATAACAAATACTATTATTATCTTGTTCTTAGCAATTCTGCTTTTTTTGGCTGCCAATGGGCATATGCTTTTCACAAAAAATCTTCGGAATTACTAACTGAAAATGAAATTTTGGTGAATTATGGTAAGGGCTTTCATGCTCTTATTGATTTTATTGAAGAAAGAAGAGCTAATGAAATAATCAAAATTAACACTAAAATTGATATCAAAGCATATCTAAATGAATCAAATTTAAAAGCACGAATTGATACATATGGTGGCGGACATCTTTGGTATATATATTCTACTGATTTCAATATATTAAAAAAACAGAAAAAGCTAAAAAAATATCAATATAGTTTTCCTATAGCATCTGGTATGAAATGTATTGATTCTACCAAATTAATAAACAAAGAATGGAATATTGATCAAGTAGTTAAAGATGAAGGATGCGGTCAGTTTCCAATATAAATGTATAACAAAAATTTGCAATGGATCACAGGGACGTAGCGATTTTTAAAAATAAACCGAGCTGGTTTGGTGGACATACTTTTTTAACAAAGTCTTTCCCTGTCCCTGTGCCCATTGAAATAGGCGTTA
>JAAGZM010000050.1 GCA_024206355.1 Gammaproteobacteria bacterium
ACAAGCCGCCGTCGCGGCGATGCCCGCGGCCGAGCGCGCCGCCTTGGTGGCTAAAGAATTCGACGTTGAAATTATCGAAGTGCAGGAGTCGCATTCGACATTGCGCGCTATGCTGGAATCGGACGCTAGAAACCCACATACAACCCGACCCTTTATTGCCAAATGGTCGTTTATTGTCGTGGCCCTTATCACGGTACTGATCGTTATAATGTGGAGCTATGCGGTAGCCATGCAAGATGCGCCGCTCGTTAAAGAGATTGCGTCAGGCTGGGCGTTTGTGGCGGCCGCGCTCGCACCCTTTGTGTGGTTATTAAAAAGTTACTTCGGCACGTTAACGGCGGAACACCGCGACCGGCTCGGCGCGGCCGGCGGCAACCATATAGCCCCGGCGGGGCTAGCGGGTTTAATAGCATCTTTTGTTAAAAAATAAACAGCGTCAAATGCGCAACGAGCGCGGGAGGCGATTATCCGATACCGTTACAGAGTAGGTGATGCAATGCCCGATAATATAGGAAATATACCCCCTTGGCTCGGCGGCGTTTTAATGGCCGTGGCCATGTCAATCGTTCGGGTGATTTACGACTCAAGCGAGACCAGCTTAAAACGTATTTTCGCGGAGGCGTTTATTTGCGGCGCGTTAACCGTGGCTTCCGGGTCAGCGCTGATCGAAATGGGGTATGGCTCCGGCGGGTATCTGTTTTGCGGGGGTTTCATCGGATTTATGGGCAGCCAGGCCATAAGGGCCGCAGCGCATAAGTTTTTAGATAAAACTACAGGATCTTAATCGCCGTCGGGTGTGTGATACACGTCGGCGATGGCAGGTCGGTTGTTATCTGTCCACATAATTTTAGTCTTTCCTGTATCTGCGACCACGCCAGCCGCCCGTAGCTTTGACCGGCCAATTGGCGGCCCAGTGCGGCAGAGTGGTCATGAGGGCTTCG
>JAAGZM010000345.1 GCA_024206355.1 Gammaproteobacteria bacterium
ACATTTGATTGCACGTTTTTTAGACTTATTGACTTGACGGCAAAAGCCTTACATAGAATGACTATGAACGGCTTTTTAGTCGGCGCCACTAAGCCTAAAAAACACACACTCAAACGCGTCCAACTGAGGATTCTAGGTTAATGAATTATACTCGTATGCATAATTGCTATTTGCAATAATTATTAATAGAAGTATTAGTCGCTTTATGGAATACATAGGCCAAGTCTTATTCATTAATTGTTATATATAACCTACGAATTCTTTAATTGGTCAATAAATCTTCATTCTAGAGTCTATTCTTCAGACCTTCCAAAGATCTTGAGCTTGGAGATCAATTTCGCTTAATTTCCACTGTCTCTAGGGATCGTTCTTTCTTCGTTCAAAACAAGCTGCCTGTTCTTCTTTTGTTACTGAGGAATAGAGTTTCAGCAAGATAGTTTGGCCTGCATCTAAAATAAAGTTTTGTTCGTAAGTGATAATTGTATGAAGAATTTATGCGTTCATGTCCGGAATTTGAGCGTATATTGGTTCGTTCTGCAATTATATTAATTAAATATTGGTTTTCAGTTTCCAATGAAGAACTCCATAAGCGTTGGAAATTTAATCCCACATGAAGTGGGTAATGATAAGTTCTTCTACTAACGGAGCACCTAGTTGCTCCGTTAACATGTCTTGAATTCCTTTAGTAAGTGATTCTCTCAATTGATTTCGATGTGAAGCGTCTTTAATAGTTTTTTCATTGGTAAAACTTAAAAAATCTATGATGTGATCTCGAATTAAGGGCATATGGGCGACAATTACATCAGCAGATTCTTTTCCTCGAACACTCAGTTGTGCTTTTAATTGAATGAAGCCAGGTTTTTTCATAGATTTCTTTTGATAGTTGGTAACAATGACTGGCTCAATTGGAATATATTCAAGAGCTGGAAGTTCATCTTCTGCTAGAAATACCAATGAGCTTAAGCTAAAAAGCACCAACAAGGTGATCTGTTTTATCGATACCTTAACAAATTTCATTGTTATATTTTCCTAGAAAGATTATTCCTTTAGCTTAGCACACCGCTGTTCTACTGCAAGATGATGTCATATTTCTACTTATTCTCATTGTTCTGTAAAGTATACTTTTTAGAAAATAACATTTCAGATACAATACGCCCATTAAAATTTTAGACACTATTAAAGGTGACAGTTGTTTAAATCAACGACCACATTAGTGATGCCTGAGAATCGGTGGCTTTCACTCTTTGAATTTCAACAAACTCAACCCGAAGTAAATCAACTTAGTTGGTTATCTGAACAGGGTTCGATGACTCGACAGCTAATGATGGCTGGTGCGAATGGTGTTAAGGTTGACGTTATTGCTGCAAAACATCAGAGAGTGGCTAAAGAAGAGCGATTATTCTTAGATCTGCCTCAAAATACCTGGCCCTACGTTCGTGAGGTTATCATGTCGATAAGTGATAAGCCCTGGATGTATGGACGCACGGTGATCCCCTCAAGAGCACTTGATAGTGCTGGGGGGCGATTAAAAATGATTGGGGATGAGCCGCTTGGCAAGATTCTTTTTAGTCATGAAAATTCAAGAAGATTGATAGAAATTGCAAAAATTTCAGGAACCCACCACCTTTTTCCTGTATTCAAAGGTATGGATGCGGTTAAATATTTGTGGGCAAGGCGTTCTTTATTTGAATTCCAAAAACAACCTATTTTAGTTCAGGAAGTATTTCTTCCTAACTGCCCACTGCAAATTCCAGAATAGCGGTTACCTAGTTTTGGGTAACACCGACTTGTAATTGTTCAAACCAGTCGATAAATCGCTTAACATTTTCACCTTTGAATATGCGTCCATGTTGTGGGCATAAGAACTCGATATCGAGTGATCTTACGCGCTCAACCCATCGAAGTTTTGCTTGATTTGAGGGCATCCAACGTTGGTGAAAAGCTCTCATTTTCGGAATATGCTCATCAAAGTCATCAACAAAGATAGGTGCACAGGGCTCTTCCAACGCTGCGCCAATATCGCCACTCATGAGTACTTTATGTGCTGGGTCATAGACATTAAAATTGCCAGCTGAGTGCAGGTAGTGAGCTGGTATAAGTTCAAGAGGTAGTCCATCAACATTTACGGTCATACCTTGATCAGGAATACCAACGTATTCCATATTTTTCATACCAAAATGCTTTATGAATGATTCCCATAACCAGGGTGAATAGAGTTTTGCATCAGGAACAGCTTGATCCCATAATCCCAGTGACGAAATAATATCGGGATCTTGGTGTGAAGCAAAGATATGATGTATTTCATCAGCAGGAGCATAACGAAGTATCATTGCAAACATGGTTGAGAATAACTCTATTCCACCAGGATCCATCAAAAAGGCTGATTTTTTAGTACGAACCATGTATTGGTTGGTGTCAATTATGTCTGCTGATTTACCAGGATCTCTTCCGAACATAAACCAGGTTGAACTATTATTTTTTGAAAGAACATGAGATTCCATGTTATTGGTTCCTATGGTTTAAATCATTTTTATGATTGATTGTGAACGATCAATACGTGTTTTTATTTGATTCGTTGAATGTAGAATATCATCAGCGATGACATCAAGACTCGCCTGATATTCAGGTGATTTAGCTGACTCAACTTTTGCATTTAAGGCAATAATTCCAGCTGATCGAATTTCCTGTTGAATATCACTTAGATTAGAAATTAAGCGATTAAGCTGCATCTTTTGCTCACGTTGATTATCTTCAACTTCTCGTTGCAATATTTGACGTGGTCCACGACAAGATTCGCGATAAACAGCTTTCTCATCATTCAAAACACGATCAAATTGTTTTAATCCGTAAAGTTTTCGCTGCAGTTCAGCTGCTAATGTTGCTACTTCTAATGCTTGCCTGTTAATTGTTGTTGCTAACTGAATGGTGGTAGTCGCCAAGTCATCGATGAAATTGGTGATAGCTTTGAAACCAAGTACCTTATCTCCGGCTCTAACAGTTAGGGCACGAGCATTTTTAGCAATAAGAGATACTTCTTGAGCAGTTTTAGTAGCAAGAAATAATTCTCGAGATATTTTGGCTAATACGACAAAAGCTTGTGTTTTATTACGTTTGCTATTATTTTGAAATTGGTTCATAGGCAACTTAGCTTCTAAATGATCATCATCATTATACTTTAGCTAAATTTTAACAGATAACAAATGTAATAGCTTTTTTATTAAAAAATAACACAAGGATCGTAATTCTTATAGAGCTCAAGCTTCCGTCTACACATGGTTCAGGTTATAGTCATGCTATTGTAATGAATAAGCAGATAACCATATTAAATGATAAAAGCTTACCTTAATTTTTTTAGCGAACTAACTATTGATAAAGTTACCGCTTACATGCAGTTAATGCGCTTTAATAGGCCGATTGGTATTTTGCTGCTGCTCTGGCCCACTCTATGGGCATTATGGATTGCGTCTTCAGGTTTTCCCGATGTAAAAATCGTTTTAGTCTTTTGCGCTGGTGTTGTCGTAATGCGTGCGGCAGGTTGTGTAATTAATGATTATGCTGATCGTAATTTTGATGGTCTCGTTGAACGCACTAAATTACGACCAATTCCAGCAGGGTTAGTGACTCCATCGGAAGCTTTAGTGCTTTTCTCATTGTTACTGCTGCTGGCTTTTTTATTAGTTCTTACACTTAATATAAATACAATATATCTAGCTTTTGTTGGAGCAGCATTAACGTTACTGTATCCTTTTGCAAAAAGATTCACTTGGTTTCCTCAGGTGATGTTAGGAGTAACATTTGGTTGGTCTATTCCAATGGCGTTCTCAGCAGAAGGACAACCTTTATCAGAACTTACTTGGCTAATCTATTTTACAAATCTTATCTGGATAATAGTTTACGATACAATCTATGCCATGGTTGATAGAAATGATGATATAAAGATTGGCATACGTTCCACCGCAATTTTATTTGGCGATGCAGATAAGTTGTTAATCGGTATTATGCAAGTGATGGTCATTATTGGACTTGCAATTATAGGAGCAGAGCTTGAATTTGGTTGGGTTTATTTTTTAGCGCTAGCATTAGCTAGCGCTCTATTTGTAGAACAACAAATGTTCATTCGTAAACGTAATCCAGAAAGCTGCTTTAGAGCATTTCTTAGTAACAATTATGTTGGTCTGGTTATCTTTTTCAGTATTTTAATTGAGTATCTAGGAAAATAAATGAACGCTAAAGAGAGCCCTTACATTCATTGGCGAACAATTTCATTTGGTGACACTGATGCAGCGGGAATAGTTTATACCACACGTTATACCGATTACTGCATGGACGCTTCTGAATTTTGGTTTAGAGAATATTTAGACTGTGATTGGTATGAGATAAATATTAATCAAGGGATGGGAACCCCTGTGGTTCATATGGAACTTGATTTTACTGCCTCATTAGTCGGCAGTGATAAACTGGCAGTAGTGGTTCGAGTGGCTAAAATTGGTCGTTCAACGGTAACTCTTGAGTATGAAGGTCTTAGAAAAAAATCCGACAACAATGATTTAGTCCCCGTCTTTACAGCAAAATTTATTCACTGTTTTTATAGTAAAGAGCTAGACTCAGCAATTCCTATTCCTAAGAAGCAGTTTACATTACTAAAAGAATATACAGTGGGACAAAAGTCTTAG
>JAAGZM010000346.1 GCA_024206355.1 Gammaproteobacteria bacterium
ACATTTGATTGCACGTTTTTTAGACTTATTGACTTGACGGCAAAAGCCTTACATAGAATGACTATGAACGGCTTTTTAGTCGGCGCCACTAAGCCTAAAAAACACACACTCAAACGCGTCCAACTGAGGATTCTAGGTTAAACCTAAGATCCTCAGTTGACCAGCTCAAAATTATGGTTATGTACTTCAAAACAACAACTTACAGAAGGCTTAGTATTCATCCATTGAATGAGTTTGGAGTATTATCCTTTAGCATCAAAATTTCTTCCTGCAACATTCTCATCTATAAGCAAAGCATCACCCATTTGCTCAGGCAAACTTGCTTGTAAAATTTCTAAATAATTTTTGGCTTCAGCAATGACAGATTGCTCAGGATAATCGGTGACAATATGTTGTAAATAGACAATAGCCTCATCATCTCGATTAAAATTTTCAGCTAATAATTGTGCTGCCAAAAAATAGCTATCAGCTATCAGCTCTGAGTCTTCAGTTTTTGATTGCAATCCCGTCAATAATGTTAATGCTAATTCTCTGCGGCTCATTTTAATGAGATCTTTGGCTAGCAAATAGCTGTCTGATGCTAATTCTGGCTGCCAATCAGGTACGACGTCTCCTACTGTCACAGCAATATGTGCAGCCTCTTTTATCTTACCTTTATGAATAAATTGTCGAACAAGGCGTTTTGATATAAATGCTAAGCGCTTTGTATCTTGCTCAGCGACCAATAGCTTTAAAAAGTATCGATGAACATCTATCTCAGCCATCGGTTCATCCATAGCCGTATGTAACAGATTCAAGGCATCTTCAATACGTTGCTCTGCCACCAGTATTTCTGCTTCTTTAACCGATGCGCTTTTGACTTTCTCAGACTTGTTCCTCATCTGTTGATGTCGATGATGCTTATGATGGTTAAATACGGCAATACCTAATTGTTGATGATATTGATAAGTTGCATAACCAAGCATCACAAACCAAGCTGTCCAAAAGTAAAAACTGATTTGATAGGCGATAACTGTATAAAAATAATGGCTATCTTGCTGCCAGTTAACCAGCCAATATGATATTCCCACCGTAACAAGCCAAGTACCGTACAACCAGAGATAAGGTAATCCAATAGCTAAGATAACATAGATAATACGAAAAGGATTAATTGCTGAAAAGAATCTTTTTTCCAGTGCAAGGATGAGTATCGAAGCTGGAAAACCCAAACCATATAAAATAACTAAGCTAATAGCTGCCCAGTCTCCAAAGGAATTTCTAATACTGAATATCAATAATATGACAAACAATGCCTGTACTAAAAATCTGACCAGCAAAAAAGGTTCTGCTTTTTTCCATATTTCAGTTATTGGAGGCACATCAGTTCGACCTTCTGCTATCTGATTGGACAACTCAAATAGCATCATTACCAACAGTCCCCAGAAGATACCATTAGCTACCAAACCTTGCATACCAACTTCAGGTAATATCAAGCCGATGATAGCAAAAATGAGTAATGCGAGAAAAATACTTGGTGTGAAGGGTAACTGAAAAAAGGTCATCCATTGCGTCCAAAAATCAGGGACAACATGTTGATTATTAAATGATACTAACTGCTGCCGACATAGGGTACAACGAGGAGCTAAAGAACGTTTATCTTCAGGTACACAGTTAAGGCAAAAGCCAATTTGACAATTTTCACAAAAGTAGGATGCAGGAACACTTGGACAATATTTGCAATCCATCTCAGCACCTAGTCTTCAGCCAACTTTGGAAGCGCATCACCGGCTACTCGGTTAGTTGTCCATCCTTCCATCATTATTGCCCCCTGTGATTTATAAAAATCAATCGCAGGCGTGTTCCAATCAAGCACGTTCCACTCAAGTCGACCACAGTCTCTCTCTAGAGTAATTGCTGCAAGCTTCTTTAATAATGCTTTACCAATACCGTGATCTCTAAATTCAGGAAGCACATATAAATCTTCTAAATGAATGCCTGGTTTTGCCAAAAAGGTAGAATAATTATAGAAGAACAACGCAAAGCCAGATGCTTGATTATCGTCTGTTTCCGCTATCAAAACTTCAGCGTATGCTTTTTCACCAAACAATGTATCTTTTAACGTTTGCTCTGTAGCTACCACTTCATGACTGAGCTTTTCATAATCAGCCAAATGTTGAATAAAACGTAAAATTTGAGGAACATCACTTTCTTGAGCAAATCGAATATTCATTCTAAAACCTTTTTTATTGTTAGGTGTGGTATTGATATTAAGATTTCAGCGCTTGTTGCACTTTATCAAATGTCTCAAGCATCTGCTGATTTGGTTTGTTATCAATCTTGCTGACTATCACTATAGCAAGAGATGCAAAGATAAAACCGGGAAGGAGTTCATAAAGTTCAAACAAACCTCCTGATAGCTCTTTCCAAACTACAACGGTTATAGCACCGGTAAGCATTCCAGCTAAAGCACCATTGCGGGTCATATTTCGCCATAACAACGAGAACAAAACAATAGGTCCAAAACCAGCTCCAAAACCAGCCCAAGCATAACTGACAAGTGCAAGAACTTTACTATCAGGATCTTGTGCGATCCAGACTGCAAGTATTGCTATCAACAATACAGATACTCTACCGACCATAACCAATTCTTTTTCTGACGCTTCATGACGAAAAAACTTTCGATAAAAGTCTTCTGTAATAGCACTAGAGCAGATCAATAATTGAGAATCAATTGTAGACATAATTGCTGCTAATATTGCGGCTAATAAGAAACCGGCAATCCAAGGATTAAAAACAACTTGAGTCAGTAAAATAAATACCGCTTCTGAGTTATTGGCCAGTTGAGCAAATTCGGGGCGATCGTGAAAAAAAGCGATACCTGCAAATCCAGTAACCATTGCACCAATGAGGCTGACAATCATCCAACTCATTGCAATATGTCTTGCTGAAGGTACGTCTTTTACACTTGTAATTGCCATAAATCTCACTAAAATGTGGGGCTGACCAAAATAACCCAAACCCCAAGCTTGGAGGGATAAAAAGCCTATCGAGGTAACTCCTTTTGTCCAGTCTGAAAATATAGGATCAACGCTCTCTATCACAGCTAATGTATTTGAAATACCATCAAGTTCGTATAGAACAACCAGTGGTGCAACAACCAAGGCAAGCATCATCAGAATAGCCTGAAAGAAATCAGTCCAACAGACAGCAAGGAAACCACCAATGAATGTATAAGAAACAATAACTAGAGCACCTATCAATAGCGCATTGCTATATTCGATGCCGAAAGAAGATTCAAATAAAGTTGCACCTGCCACCATTCCCGATGAAGTATAGAAGGTAAAGAATAACAATATAATCAATGCGGAAATTACTCTCAGTAACTGGCTCTTATCCTGAAATCGATTTTCCAAATAATCAGGAAGCGTAATTGCATCTCCAGCCATTTCAGTATAAACACGCAGTCGTGGGGCATTTAATTTCCAATTTAAATAAGCACCAATAATAAGTCCAAGAGCAATCCACCCAGCACTCAGCCCACCAACATACATTGAACCAGGAAGCCCCAACAGCAACCAAGCACTCATATCAGAGGCACCTGCTGACAAAGCAGTGACAGCACTCCCTAACTTTCTTCCACCAAGAATATAGTCGGATAAATTATTGGTAAGACGATACGCAATCGCTCCAATCAATAACATTCCAATAAGATAGATAGAAAAAGTGATTAATGTTGGTAAGCTCATGGTCATACAATATATCCTTATTCAAAATACGCAGCTAAAAATTCTTCAAAACTTTGACCGGTAGGTTTTTCTAATTCTAATTGCCTCAGGTGAGAAGCTTTAGCTGCATCAACAAAACACTTTTGATCATTTTCTGATAAGGGTTTTTGTTTAAAGTAATCTGCATGTTGTTTAGAATAGTCCATTGCAAATTGGAAGAAGCCATCGCCCCGAGTTTTTATCTCGTCAACAATACGTCCTGAGAAAGTCATTTCTGGCTGCTCTATCCATTTAGATAAATTCTCAATTGTCTTGGTATAGTTTGACGAATTACCAGAGCTATCCATCATTTTTGCAACCAGTTTAAGCTCTGAAAATAAGTTATTTGCCCAACGATGCATTGAAATTTCACGATTATCATGGATTAATCGAAGATCAGGATGTCGTCCATAATCAACCACACGTCTTTTATTTTCTTGAATCTCTGGCTCTTCACGTGCTGTGATTGCAGGGCTAGAAGTCAGGACATTGTGAATTAACAAACAATCAATAAACTGACTCTGTTCATAGCTGATACCGACTGGATCAAATATATTAAGATCAAGAGCTCTTACTTCCACATATTCAATACCTGCACGACGTAAGCCTTTCGTTGGTCTTTCACCCGGAAGCGTTACACGCTTTGGCCGAACATTACTATAATATTCATTTTCTATCTGTAATAAATTAGCATTCAATTGACGATATTCACCGTCCTCTATTACACCTATTTTTTCATAAAATGGTTCAGGCGTTTGAATCGCATGTTCTAGGCCTTTAATATAACCATCAATACAATTATAGGTAATATCCATATTCGCTTGAGCATTGTTCGAATAACCTAAGTCACCCAATCGCAAAGAAGTGGCATAAGGTCCATATACAGTACCTGGTACTAGTTGATCAAGTTTGCTTTTTTTGCCTTGTAAAAATGATTCACAAATTGCAGGAGATGCACCAAATAGATAAGGAATAATCCAACTTGTTCTCAAGAAATTACGGATCAAACCCATATATTCATCAGAAATAAAATACTTAGATGACTTATTTGTTCCACCTTCAAAGTGTTGAAGATGTTGCCAAAATGATTCTGGCAATGAGAAATTGTAATGCACACCTGCAATAGTCTGCATAAAACGACCGTATCGATGACCTAAGCCACGGCGATAAATTTCCTTCATTTTGCCTGAATGAGAAGTACCGTATTTACTAATAAGTATTGAGGCCTCATCTTTCATCGCACAGGGCATGCTCGCACCCCAAAGAACTTCATCTTCTAGATTCTGATATACAAAACGATGTATTTGATCTAATACATCAATTGGTTTTTTTGGTTCATCATAAGCTGGTGTAATAAATTCAAGCAAGGCTTCCGAATAGTCCGTAGTGATATAAGGATTTTCTAAAGCCGAGCCTAAATCATGAGGATGATCTTTTTGACTGATCAAACCAGTGGAAGTCACTCTCAAACTTTCTTTCTCGATGCCGCGCCGAATTTGCTTGAATGTGTTAACAATATCGGTTTGTGAAAAATAAGCTAATCGTTCTTCAAATTGCTTGTCCAAGTGTCTTTTCCTTCTCTGTTTATTCTTACTCTACCCAAGTTCGTGCATTACGGAACATTCTCATCCAAGGACTATCTTCTTGCCAACTATCAGGTGCCCATGAGTGTTGAACCGTTCTAAATATACGTTCTGGATGAGGCATCATAATTGTCACTCTGCCATCATCTGAGGTCATTCCGCTAATTGCTTCAGCTGCGCCGTTTGGATTAAAAGGGTATTGCTGAGTTACCTTACCATAATTATCAATATATCTGGCAACTACTAATCCTGAGTCAGTACTCGCTTGTTGATCCTCTGCATTCGTAAATTGTGCTCTACCCTCACCATGTGCAACAGCAATAGGTAACTCAGAGCCAGCCATTCCAGCAAGGAATATAGAAGGTGATTGCTCAACTTTAAGCATTGCAACTCTTGCTTCAAATTGCTCTGAGCGGTTTTTAACAAAGTGTGGCCAATGTTCAGTGCCAGGAATTAATGACTTAAGATTCGACAGCATTTGACAACCATTACAAATACCTAGACTGAAATTATCTTCACGACTAAAGAAACTTTCAAACTGATCTCGAGCTCTCTGATTATATAAAGCAGACTTAGCCCAACCTTCTCCAGCACCTAATACGTCACCATAGGAAAAGCCGCCACAGGCAACAAGACCTTTGAAACTATTCAGTTCAACGTTACCAGAAATGATATCGCTCATATGGACATCGATGGTTTTAAATCCAGCACGATCAAATGCTGCGGCCATTTCAATCTGACCATTGACACCCTGCTCTCTTAAAATAGCGATGGATGGCTTTTGTCCAGAATTAATATAAGGAGCTGCAATATCCTCATTAAGATCAAATGTCAGCTTTGGAGAAATGCCAGGATTATTCATATCGAGTCGTGATTGCTGTTCTTGTTCAGCACATTCAGAATTATCTCTTAAGCTTTGCATATGGAAAGTTGTTTCAGACCATATTTGTCGTAAATCCTGTCGTGAATTTTGATAAATAGTTTCGTTATTTTGCTTAATCGTAAATTGATTATCAGAACTAGGCTGACCAATTTTATGAGTACAATGACCAAGACCTGAATCGGCGAATTGCGACACCACCTCTGCAACATCAGATTGACACACTTGAATAACAGCACCGAGTTCTTCATTAAACAAGACATCAACTGCCTTCGCATCAAGTGATGTTATATTTAGTTCAACACCACAGGCTCCGGCAAACATCATTTCAACAGCAGTCGCAAGCAAGCCACCATCAGATCGATCGTGATAAGCCAACAGTTTGTCATTCGCATTAAGCGATTGGATTGTTGTAAAGAATGCTTTTAATTGCTCTGCGTTATCACAATCAGCAGGAAATTCACCTTGTTGCTTGAATACTTGAGCTAGTGCAGAAGCGCCTAAACGATTTTTACCACATCCTAAATCAATTAACAAAAGCTCTGTCGCTCCTTTGTCAGTTCTTAGCTGTGGTGTAAGGCTTTTTCGAACATCGGTTACTGGCGAAAAAGCAGTAATGATTAATGATAAGGGTGCCGTTACTGATTTATCGACTATTTCGCCATCAACTTCATCTTGCCAAGTAGAGCGCATAGACATCGAGTCTTTACCTACTGGAATACAAATTCCAAGAGCAGGACAAAGCTCCATACCAACCGCATTAACAGCCTCATACAGACCTGCATCTTCGCCTTCTGAACCTGCCGCTGCCATCCAGTTGGCTGACAGCTTGATATCGCTGATATCATCAATTGCTGCCGAAGCGATATTAGTAACCGATTCAGCGACTGCCATTCTTGCAGCAGCAGCGTAGTCTAATAGTGCTATAGGAGTACGTTCACCCATCGCCATAGCTTCACCTGCATATGAATTTAGTGTTACTGTTGTCACTGCACAGTCTGCAACAGGAACTTGCCATGGACCAACCATCTGATCACGGGCGATCATGCCGGTAATACTTCTATCTCCAATGCTGATTAAGAAAGTCTTATCTGCAACGGCTGGAAGTGATAAAACTCGCTTCACCATTTCATTCAGATCAGCATCTATTTGCAGAGGTTTTGTCTCTACTTGACGTGAATCGACTGTACGATGCATTTTAGGTGGCTTACCGAAAAGCACATCCATTGGCATATCAATGGGCTTTGAATCAATAGAATTATCTGAAATTTCAGCAAAATGATTATCGGACAAACTCAAATGCAGTTCATCAGTGGCGACACCTACAACAGAATAAGGACATCGTTCACGCTGACAAATCTCTTCAAAAATTTGTAAGTTTTTCTCAGCAATCGCCATCACATAACGTTCTTGGGCTTCGTTACACCAGATCTCAACAGGAGCCATGCCGGATTCAGCGTTTGGAACTTTTCGTAATTCAAACTTACCACCACGTTCACCATCATGGACTAATTCAGGAAGTGCATTAGATAGCCCCCCTGCCCCCACATCATGGATAAAATCGATAGGATTATCAGTGCCAAGTGCCCAACAGCGATCAATAACTTCCTGACAGCGGCGTTCCATTTCAGGATTTTCTCTTTGTACTGATGCAAAATCAAGATCTTCAGAGCTACTACCTGAAGCCATAGATGAAGCAGCGCCACCGCCTAATCCAATTAACATCGCAGGGCCACCTAGTACAATAAGTTGGTGTCCAGGATCAATCTGACCTTTTTGCACATGTTCATCACGAATATTGCCCATACCGCCAGCAATCATTATTGGCTTATGGTAACCACGTAGATTGTTCTCATCTGCTGCCGCTTCTTTTTCCTCATAGGTACGAAAATACCC
>JAAGZM010000347.1 GCA_024206355.1 Gammaproteobacteria bacterium
AGGATATAGACTGGGACAACTTATACGATGTTAGTGGTTATGAAGTAATAGACACCTTACCAGAATATTGTTATGAGTGGCAGAAAGATCAAACGACAAACGCAAGTGGGGCACCAGGTAAAGAAAATCAAACCAGGAGAACGACATGAATAAAGCAGAATGGACTAAATTATTAGAATCACAGATTGAATTGTTGAGAAAAAAGGCTGTAGAAATAGGACAGGATCGCATGATTGATTTATTTTACAGTGAAGAAAAAGAAAGACTTGATTTATTCAATAATTCTGAAGATGTTGGCCACAAGCATGAGCTTGAAGAATTGTTTAACATTTTTCAGGGTTATTATCTCTATGAGAATAATGTATCATTCTCAAAAATGGCAATGTTTGAGAATGAGTAACCGTACCAAAAAAAACCAGGAGAACGGCATGAATATCAACACATGCCTAAAATTAGCGGATTGTGCAAAAAAAGATAATACGCTTATACATAATCATATTGACAATGGCGTTAATTCTTGCATTAAGCAGCACATTGTTGAGACTGGCTGGATTTTAAGTTTGCACAATCACGCAGACAGAAAAGAGTTAGCCCTACTAAAAACACTAGAAAAAGAAAAAACACAGCTTGAGGAGGCATTGGCAGTCTATGAATAAAAACAGGGGCGGCAAACGGGAAGGCGCAGGCCGACCCGCTACGGGCGATGCTAGAATCAAAACAAGCATCACA
>JAAGZM010000348.1 GCA_024206355.1 Gammaproteobacteria bacterium
GCATGGATGAATATGGAATCATTCAGTAAGTGTATAGATATAAATCTAAATATAGATGATTTTATTGGAGAAAATTGCATTATTCCAGTTGATTTGGCATCAAAATTAGACATAACAGCAACGCCCTTTTTTTTCTATAAGACTATAAAAGGAAAAATTCATTATTATGTTTTTTCAAAGTTTTACATCCCAGAAGAAACGGCGCTTGATGACAGTAATGCCCATTTTCAGAAGTGGGTTAATGATGGTTATTTGATTGCTACAGATGGCAATGAAATAGATTTTAATGAAATCCAGATAGATATTAAGGAAAGCCTTAATAAAACCAGCGCAAAAGAAATTGTTTATGATCCTTGGAGAGCCACACAACTTGCTCAAGGGTTGCAAACCGAAGGCGCTGAAATTGTTGAATATAGAAATACTGTAGCGAATATGAGTCCGGCAATGTACGAGCTTGAGGCGGCAATTGCATCAGGAAGGTTTCATTGTGATTACAATCCGGTTTTTACTTGGATGATGTCGAATGTAATAGCAAAAATTGATACCAAAGATAATATCTATCCAAAAAA
>JAAGZM010000349.1 GCA_024206355.1 Gammaproteobacteria bacterium
GATAACCACTACTAACTAAGTATTGTGAAAGTCCTACCTGGTCATAACCTATACTTACTCCTTTCTGCCATGCCGATATCACCAAATCATAGGGTAGTGAATTCAAATCAGTATCACCCAGTGCACGACTGCCATTTAGACCCTTGCTTAACCATATACGTAAATTTTTGTAGTCCTGGCTTTGCAGTAAATTCTTTCCTATATATTTAGCGGTTCGACTATCACCTGCAGAGCTCAAAGCTGCTTGCAGTCTAACTATTTTATCTAACTCTTTCGGCTCGAATAAGTTTTGCGAAGCAACTTCCCTCAGCATACGTGGGTGCCCTACTGCTAAACTCTTTAACTGCTCAACATGGGTGTCATTGCTCGCTATCAGGTTTGATAAAGCTTCAAAACTATTACTACAATACATACAAGATGAAGCTGCCACCATATCTGGATATTTTTTCCAGATGGGTTCTAATAGTTTGTTAATTAAAGGTATTGCGCGATAGTTTTCAGAACTTTGCCGGTTGCGACTTAACTTTAAATTATTTAACACAGTAAGTAACTTAACTGCATCCGCTTCAGAGCCATTTGTCCACTGTAGCTTTCCTACAGCAGAAGATAAGTTTGGAAGCCGGGCAAACTGTTGATTAAGCGCTTCCTTACTCTCATTAAGGTTACCTTTTATTAATACTGCTTTAGAGCAGCTTACCATTGGTAAGCGTATGCCATGCTCGCAAAGTTCAAGTTTAAATTTTTGCAGCTCAACTATAACTACTTGTTGATTTTTCTTATCAAACAACATGCTTTGAATTGACACATAGCCTATTACAGAAAAAACTAAAGCAACAACAAGAAGACGAGCAACCAACAGGTTCGGCTGAGTTTGTGATGAACCATTATCCCTGGTGTTCATTTGAGCCTCCGACTGCTTGGTCGTTCATATCTTTTCTTACTTAGAATAAACTCGCCATTTTCAGATTGCTCAATCTTTAGCTGTTGCTCTGCTGCCGAAGTAATTAACGCCTGCCCTATAAGACCTTCAGTTGCCAGTGCTAAGCCGCACGCACTGCAATAAAAATTAGTGGGTTGCCTGGCATTATCATGTACATCAGCAACCATAGTCTTCACATAGTTTTTCTCACCAAGCAATGCACCTGTTGTCATATAAGATGACATACTTTTACTCGGATAGGCATACATTTTAATCAGAGACAATAAACCATCACGATCCATACTTTTCATATCAATTAAATATCCAACCGCACGAGGGTCAAATTTAAAGAGCCCAGATTGCAACAAGGGAAGCACTTTTAGCTTTTCTGATTCGCTCATGGCGTTCATAGCAAAAATGATATTTTCTAAATCAATATCAATGGGTTTTAGAGTGTAACTGTTGTCACTATTACTCTTATTGTCTGCATAACTTAAAAATACATTAGCAATATAGCGTTGAGCTTCTACTTCACCGATAGAGATAGAAAAATCCAACAATGCTTCGTTACTGTTAAGTAGAATCTGATCTTTATTCTTTAAGTTATCAGCCCAGTCCTCGAGAAAACCAAATTGAATTAAATGATTAAACAAGGATTTTCTAGTTAGGCTATTCTCCTGCAAATTATAAATACTAGCGGGGTGATGCTTTGCAATATAAGCATACCAACCGAGTAACGGCGTGGTAACACCACTATTAGAGTAACGCTTGCCCATTTCGATCTGATCAAGCGCCGAAACAAAACTCTTCCACTCACTATCTTCTGCATCAGATCGAGGTGGATTCAGTGCAAGCATTTGCTCAAAATTTGCAGAGTCTATTAGAACCTGCTCATCAACAGCTCCTGCTTCCCAAACAATACTGGCCACATCAGGAAATACATTTTTTTGAATCTCTGGCCAATATAATGCCAACCCTCCCGCTGCACCAATCACAGTAGCAAAAACAGCAGTGATCAAGTCACTTTTATTGATTTGCATAATTATTTTTTCTCATAAATAAGTATTAGTGAGTACCGTATGTAAGGCGATGTTTTAGGCAGTAAACTTAGCAACAACATTAAGCATTTGAAAGAGCCAGTTGCAGTGATTTTTGATGAATATACCCATCAAATAAGACTATAGGATAAAATCAAAAACTTCAACAAAATTAGTACGTACGTTTATTTGCGAGGCACAGCATAGGATTAAGCTGTGAATGACTGTTTTAGAGAAAAATCTCAGCTAAATATGCTGGAATATACCTCCGTTCGTTCAAAATGCACTGATTATCCTGCTTAAAGCATGTACAATACGTCGGCTTAATAGATCCCATCACTGGATTGTGTAAAAAGACAGGAAAATAAAGCATGGTATTTAATACACCAGAAGAATTAATTGAAGAGATTAAACAAGGTAGAATGGTCGTTCTACTTGATGATGAAGACCGTGAAAATGAAGGTGATTTAGTCATGGCAGCTTCTCATGTCTCTGCTGAAAGTATTAACTTTATGGCAAAGAATGGTCGAGGGCTTATCTGTCTTACTTTGACTCGAAGCCGGTGTGAGCAACTTAACTTACCTCTGATGGTAGACAATAACCTTGCCCAACATGGTACTAATTTTACCGTAGCCATTGAAGCCGCAGAGGGTGTTACGACAGGCATATCTGCAGCAGATAGAGCAACAACAGTAAAGGCTGCTGTTGCAAAAAATGCTGTTCCAGGTGACATTGTCCAACCTGGTCACATTTTTCCACTAATGGCAGCAGATGGTGGTGTTCTTAACAGAGCAGGACACACTGAGGCTGGTTGTGATCTAGCTCGTCTAGCTGATCAAATTCCAGCAGCAGTGATTGTCGAAATTCTTAATGAAGACGGTACGATGGCAAGACGTCCTGATCTCGAAGAATTTGCATCTGAGCATGGTTTAAAAATTGGTACGATTGCAGATTTAATTGAATACAGAAATTTGAATGAAGCGACTGTAGAAAGTGTAAGTCATTGTCACTGGCCAACAGTTCATGGTGATTTTGAATTACATACTTTCAAAGACACAATTGATAACGAATTGCATCATGCTCTAGTGATGGGAGATGTTGCCGATGGAGAACCTGTTCTTGCCAGAGTCCATGTAGCTAACCTATTTTCTGATCTACTTTATGGTGATCGAGCAGGCAGTCGAAGTTGGTCGCTAGAAGGGGCTATAGAACGAGTTGCAAAAGAGGGTAGGGGCATAGTACTAGTGATTGGTAATTGTGAGCCTTTGGAAAATATTAGTGACCAATTAAACTTATTTAGCATGGAAGATCGAGGTGAGCAAAGCCTCCCAGCGCAGGTCCAAGGTGGCTCACGACGTGTAGGTATTGGTTCACAAATATTGGCTGAGCTAGGAGCTTACAAGTTAAAGTTATTAAGTAATGAACGTAAATTTTATGCATTATCCGGCTTTAAAATCGAAATTGTCGATTTTGTTACTGAATAAAACATTAAGAAAATATAGGGATTATGATGAGTAAAAATATTATAGAAGGCGATCTTCGAGCAAGCAGTGCACGATTTGCAATATTGGTGACACGGTTTAATAGTTTCATTACCGAGAGTTTATTGGATGGGGCTATTGATATATTAAAGAGACATGGAATTAGCGAATCTCAAATGGATATCGTGCGTGTTCCTGGTGCTTTTGAGCTTCCTCTCGTCGCTAGTCGATTAGCTGATCCAGAAAAGTATGGTGCAATCATCGCTTTAGGTGCTGTTATTAGAGGTGGCACTCCTCATTTTGATTACGTTGCTGGTGAATGCGCGAAAGGTTTAGGTCAAATTTCTATGGATAAGGGCATCCCAATCTCATTTGGTGTCTTGACTACAGATAGCATTGAGCAAGCCATTGAGCGAGCTGGAACTAAAGCCGGCAACAAAGGTGCTGATGCTGCAATGTCTGCATTGGAAATGGTTAATTTACTGAACCAATTGGACACCTAAAAATAGCATGAATGCTAAAATAAACCCTTCCAAAAGACGTAAAGCTCGTCGCTATGCTGTACAGGGTTTGTATCAATGGCAACTGACTGGTAATGAGCCTAAGGATGTTTTTGAACTAATATTGGTTGATGTTAATTTGAACAAAACTGATATCAGTTACTTGGAAGAATTAATTGTCCAAGTTCCAAGGCATATTGAAGAGATTGACGATAGTCTAACGCCAAAATTGAGCCGTAAACTCTCTGAAGTTGATCCAGTTGAGCGAGCTATTTTGCGTATCGCTGCTTATGAGTTACTCAAACGAATTGAAATTCCTTATCGCGTGGTTATCAATGAGGCAGTTGAACAGGCAAAGACATTTGGCGCTGAAGACGGTCATAAATTTGTTAATGGTGTGCTCGACAAAGTATCTGCCGTGGAACGAAGTGTTGAAGTCAAAGCTGGGAAAAAAGGATAGTTTTTGAGTATCACAGAGTTTAGCCTGATAGAAAAATATTTCTATCAACGAGAGGCAAAGCGTAAAGATGTTGCAGTTGGCATTGGTGATGATTGTGCACTGCTAAATGTTCCTACAGGTCAACAACTCGCCATAACGGTTGATACAATGGTTGAAGGAACTCACTTTTTACCTTCAATTTCCGCTGAAGATTTAGCTTGGAAAGCTATTGCTGTCAATTTGAGCGATCTCGCTGCTATGGGGGCTGAACCTGCTTGGCTAAGTTTGGCACTAACACTTCCTGAAACAAATAAAGAATGGCTTAAAGCTTTTAGCGATACTTTTTTTGAATGTGCAGATTATTACGGTTTACAGCTGATAGGCGGCGATACAACTCGTGGCCCACTGGCTGTTACGATCCAAGCAATGGGTTTCGTTCCACCTAAAACAGCCTCATTGCGTTCTGGTGCAAAACCTGGTGATGTTATTTACGTAACGGGAACAATAGGTGATGCCGGTTTAGGCTTAGCGATTGTTACTGGTAAACACGAGTGTAAAAATCCTGATCAGGCAGCAAAATTAGTTAATCAATTTAATCGTCCAACACCTAGGGTTGCTGCTGGTATTGCAATTCGGCAAGTGGCATCAGCGGCTATTGATTTATCCGATGGACTAGCAGGTGATTTGCC
>JAAGZM010000350.1 GCA_024206355.1 Gammaproteobacteria bacterium
CTGCAATTGCCTCTATAAATAAACTATTGACTAACCGGCTTTTTGCTTGTAATTCCACCTGGTGAGCCAAACCTTTTGAGTCAACTAGGTAGCCATCCATTTCATAGGTATTTTGATTATGAACTTTTACTAAGATTGACTCAGTATCATAGTCCGAATACCAGGTATTTTTATGTGCCGGAGTCGCACAGGCAACGACGGATAACAAGATCATCAATGTAAACCATCGTAATCTTTTCAGGCTAGTCATTAATTTCTCCACACAATTAAAATATCGAAGGTTCAGCCAAAATTGTAGACATCGTCTGCCCATCAATATTACCACCGCTCATAATTATACCTATTGTATCGGCAGCTACGGCTTTACCCGCAACTTTATCTTCTAACAACGCTGCCAAACCAAGAGCTCCGCTAGGTTCAACCACCTGTTTTAAATGATAAAAAATGATTCTTACCGCCTCTTTGATCATAGCCTCACTAACAGTTTCCATTGCATCAACATGTTCTCTAATAATTGCAAAAGTTATATCACCTACACTAAGGGTTCGAGTACCATCAGCGATTGTGTCAGGATAATCAATAGTAATGATCTTACCTTGATGAAATGATTGGGTTGCGTCATCAGCTAGTTCCGGTTCAACTCCGACTACCTTACAATTCGAGTTCACCCCCTTGGCTGCTAGTGCCGAGCCAGAAAGTAAACCACCACCACCACATGGTGCTAATAACTTACTTATATCAGGGTTATCTCCCATAAGCTCCAGAGCAGCAGTTCCCTGACCAGCAATAATGTGTGGATGATTAAAGGGAGGAATAAATGATAATTGATCATTTTTATTAATTTGATCAGTAATATTTTCACGAGATTCAGTATCAGGATTGTACTCTACAACTCTCGCTCCGTAAGACTCTGTAGCTTGGCGTTTGATTATCGGTGCATTATCAGGCATCACGATGGTTGCCTCAATCTTAAGCATTTGACAGACACGAGCTACAGCCTGAGCATGATTTCCTGAAGAATAGGCAATCACACCGGCTTGCATTTGTTGCTTAGATAATCGTGATATTGCGTTATAGGCGCCCCTAAATTTAAAGGCACCAATGTGCTGCTGATTTTCACACTTAAATAGCAGCTTTGCGCCAATCAGTGCATTAATCCATGGACTGCTCATAACTCCGGTCCGAATTCGATGCCCTTCTAATTGCTTTGCAGCATCAGAAATTGTATCAAAATTCGGTAATTTGTTAATATTAGGTGGTTTCATATAAAGCAACTATAACAATCATATTTTTAAAGGCAACCCTATAACCGCAATTTCAAAAAATAGTGTAGTAACTATCAACTTAAAGCTGACACAGGCGAAGTGATTGATGACTCATCTCAAACAGGATCGATGATCTATATCCAAGAAGCCGAAGATGTAATGGCTATACGAAATGCTACTACTAAAGAGTTTGATCATATACATGTTCATTCAGAGCAAGGACATGCTCCATCGCTGTAAAACACATGCCATTGTTAATTTTTCTTGGCTGTTTAATGGTAAAGCCAATCTTTAAATAAAACTTCACTGCAAAATCTGAAGCATTAACCGATACACTGTTAATGCTAATTATTGTAGATATACTTTGAAGATAGCTGGCCCATAGCTTACCTCCCACACCTTGACACTGCCAATTTGGATGAATGAAAAAGTGGAATAAATGACTCGCATTCTTTGATGCTAAAACACCAATAATTTCATTATCTATGACTGCTACTCGGTAGTTAAATGCTTTATTTTTCAACAGCCCAACTTGAGTTTTTACTGATAAAAGGCGTTGAAATAATACCCAACCATCATCAGTAAACTCATTACGAAGCTGTGCTTTTGCCGTATCCATCACAAGTGATGATATTGCTTCGGCATCATCTATAATGGCATTTCGTATTTCCAATGACTTTCTTCTAATCCTTAATTAATTCAATTTTCAAAATCTCTGCAACCGTATCCGGCATTTCGAACCATACCTGATCGCTATGAACACCCAAGGACTGATTATAGTTAGCATCCTTGTACAGGAGAAGTGAGATCTTAAAAAACTGTTTATTGATTATTTTCGATGAAGGGGTACTATTAAAATTAATGATTTTTACATTACCGATGCTACCAATATCAGTAGTATGAAAAACTTTTTTATTGGTTAAATCTTGATAATGGAGCCTTGCAAAAAGGTTCATTGGAGCTTCATCACTTAGCTTATATCGCATCATATAGTGAACGGTTCCCTTCTCACTGACAATATTACCAACATGTGTGTCGACAAATATTAATGGCGGAACATTCAAATTCAAAGCACTACTGCAAGAAATAAGGAAAAGTGTAGTAACAACAAGAATTATTATTTTCAACCTAGAATCCTCAGTTAGACGCGTTTGAGTGTGTGTTTTTTAGGCTTAGTGGCGCAGACTAGAAAGCCGTTCATAGTCATTCTATGTAAGGCTTTTGCCGTCAAGCCAATGAGTCTAAAAAACGTGCAATCAAATGCGTAGGTAAACTCACTCAAGGGATGACTGTAAGTTGTTGTTTTGAAGTACATAATCATAATTCAGAGCCGGTCAATTGAGGATTCTAGGTTCAAAGTATAAACTCTAAATCCATGGATAGTTATGTATTGTATTACAAGGTTATTTACATCTCTAGAAATGTTTTTTTACATCTTGGAAATGCATTCTACTAGCAAATAATGCACACTGGGTTATGTTTTAAATTTAATGAAGGTGTAAAGATGAAAAAAGATTATAGAGATATTTGCCTAACTATCGGTACAGTTGGGTTAATTACAGTATCTGCTCTTTTTCTTGTCACTTTAATAACCACCCTAAAACTAGGAAAAATATCATTCATTATTATCGTTTCATCACTTTTACTAATTTCCTGCGGTATGTCCAAGCAAAATAGACAAAAAATTAAAGGTTTTCTATCAACAAAAGGTTTATTTTAATCCTTTTTTGTCATACCAATTCGTACCGCCTGTAACTTTTCCATTTCATTATTGACATAAACTGCCGTTATTGAGTAGTTTTCTGGCTTACCGGAAAGTAAATAGGCCGTTTCAAAAGAAACAATAAGGTTTGCCTTTTCATCTAATAAAGTCCACTTTAATTGACAGAGATGCTGAGCA